>DQUB01000180.1 GCA_015662475.1 Pyrodictium sp. | reverse complement strand
GAGGGTCTAGTTGAGAGAATAGCTGTGCCAAGCCCACGGCTTGTTAGGGAAACAGGTGTGGAGCTCTACGATGCATGCTGTTCTATTCCAGACAACCAGCTATACCAGTTCAAAGTGGGAGAGGCTGACGCTGCTCTTGAGTAGACGAGTTAGCGTTGCTAGACTCTCTATGGGCATACTAGCACTGTTCAGTGCAAGCTTCACTATTGCGGCAGCACTATACCCGCCTAACGCACCTCTATGTACTCACCGTGAACCTTTGCAGAAGCTAGTCGAACAAACTCTCAATATAGCAATATTCATAGCTGCTAGAAACAGTGTAACCGTCCTCCTATACCATCTAGTTGCAAGGTTGAAACCGAAACTAGCACTAGCACTACTACATGTCCAAGTAGCTTTGCAAGGATTCATAGCTGGAGCAGGCTACATGCCATACATTCTCAGAGTGTGCACAGTAGCACCACATCTCGTCCCCGAACTACTCTCACTAGCATTTGCAACAGCTAGTGGTATAGAGAGAAACGTTGCGCTACTGACAATAGCCATTGTCCTAACCTCTATCGGCGCACTTGTAGAAGCAACATTAACACCTAGACTATGCCTACAAGCGATACAGTGCTAGGCAAAACACCACCTTCTTCCATTCACCCACACCAACTATAGAAGGGGGTCCACCAACACTTACATGGGATGAAGAGGCAGTGTAGTCAATCTTAGCTGTAAAACAGCAGTTTGGCACGAGTAGTGGTGGCTAGCAGTGACAGGTGCTTGTAAGGGTAAAGTACTACGTATCATCCTCCTAGAATCCGCTTTAGAGCTTGCTCCAAAAGAGATTTGGGAGCATCCACAGATAGTCGGTTTTGCTAGAAGGCTTGGGGTTGACGTTAGAGAGGTTATCCTTGACAAGACCTTCCACTACTACGCTATGGAGAAGCTGCCTGAGAAGTGGAAGAGAGGAAGACCAGACATACTCCACCTAGTCCTCCTACTCCTACAAGACTCCATACTCAACATATCTGGCTGTCTAGAAGTCTACTTCCACGTTTTTGACGGACGTGTATTCCACGTCGAACCAGACACAAGGCTGCCAAAACACCTCGAACGCTTTAAAGGGCTAATGGCACAACTTCTCCAGCTTGACCGCGTACCTCCAAACGGTAGACCTCTCATATACAAGGTGGCAGATAGCCTCGAAGAGTTCGTCTCAAAGTATGGAGGCTTGATACTGTTGTGGGAAAAGGGTAAACCAGCAAGTCTAGACCATATCATTAGAGAAGCTCTTGAAACCGGGTGGCCAATAGGCATCGGATGTTTTCCACGAGGCGACTTCAAAAAGACAACAATACGCTTAGCAAAAAAGCGCTATAGCCTATACGGCGGCAAACCATTGAAAGCTTGGACCATAGCATACAAGCTCCTATGCACAGCCGAAACAATATTAGGAGTAGACTAGCGTCTCGCACCTCCAACCACCTGTCGAGAAAGGTGTAGAACACAGTGTAGTGGGAAGGCTCTTTTGGAGTAAAACCAGCGTTGGAAAATCTCTGTTTAGTGTCTAGCAACGAAACTTTAGATAGATGTTGAAAAGCTGATGGTATCCTCGTTGATGTGGGCCAGAGATCTTGCAGGAACTGTTGCTAAGAGCGGATGCCTGCGTCTTTGTGGGGAGATGTTAGGCTATTATGATGGTGTTGCCTCCTCTCCTCTTTGCCCTTCTAAGAAGTTTTATGGCAAGTCTACGTGTAGGGGTTGCTGTGTATGCTTCTCTCCTACTTTTCGCTGGTTTTAGCCCTACATAGCCTCTAACTGCAACTATGGTTATTCCAACACCTAGCTTGTTCACCTCCTCCTTTATCCTTTCAAGGTCTTCTCGAAGTTCTTCTGGCTCTACAAGCGGTATTTCTAAGACTGCTTCTTCAGTTCCCCTTTCCCAGTCGAGGCCATAGACTATCACTGCACTCCACTTTCTAGCAAACTGTTCGACAAGGTGTGAAAGTAGTCCTGTTGCAGGGTTTGGCGTGTATTGGCTCCACCCTCTCTCCTCTATAGTCTCCTCGAATCTGTCAAGGTCTAGCACTACTACTGTACCCCATACAAGCCCTTCTCCACCCTCTTCCACACCCTCATACTGTTTCCTAGTGGGCATAGTCGGGGAGCCCCAAAAGTGGGACTGTGTTTCCACCCTACTGGAGTGTGTGGCGAGGGTTATATTCTAGCCTCATAGAAACTATAGCGTGTGGTCTAGCTTGCCTAGTCTGCTAGAAGAGGTAGAGTCTATCCTTCGACATATAGTCATCGACGTTTTAGGCTATAGCGAGGAAGTCTACGAGGTTCTAAGGGTTCCCGAGAGGGTTTTACAGGTGAAGATCCCCGTTAAAACTCCTGATGGGAGAGTACGCGTGTTCGTGGGCTGGAGAAGCCAGCATAACAGTGCTCTAGGCCCGTACAAGGGTGGTGTTAGATTCCATCCTTCTGTGACAATGGATGAGGTTGTAGCTCTAAGCATCATCATGACGTGGAAAAACGCGCTTGTAGATCTCCCCTATGGTGGGGGTAAGGGTGGCGTTAGAGTTGACCCGAGGAAGCTCTCTAAATGGGAACTTGAACAGGTTGCAAGAGGCTATATCCGCGGCATAGTAGAGTATATCGGCCCAGACCGCGATATACCAGCTCCAGACGTAAACACAGACCCGCAAGTGATGGCGTGGATGATGGACGAATACTATAGGCTTACGGGAGACAATAGTTTTGCAGTGATAACTGGAAAACCGCTAGAGCTTATGGGGTTGAAAGCTAGAATTGTTGCAACAGGTTATGGTGTTGCTATCGCAGCTAGAGAAGCTGCTAGAAGATTGTGGGGTGGAGTTGAAGGTAGGACAGTGGCTATCCAAGGGTATGGCAATGTAGGGTATCACACTGCAAAGTTTCTCCACGAGATGGGGGCGAAAATAGTAGCTGTTAGCGATAGTAGAGGTGGAGTCTACTGCCCAGATGGGGTAGACCCTGAAAAGGCTAAGAGTGTTAAGAAGAAAACTGGAAGTGTCATCGACTATGACGGCGATAGGTGTAGAAAGATATCGAATAGAGAGCTTTTAGAGCTAGACGTCGACATTCTAGTTCCAGCAGCAATTGAGAACGTGATAACTGTAGAGAATGCACCTAGAATAAAAGCTAGAATCGTAGTTGAGGGGGCTAACGGCCCCGTTACAGCAGAGGCTGACAAAATACTTGCACGGAGAGGTGTTGTTGTGGTGCCAGACGTGCTTGCAAATGCTGGTGGAGTGATAGTAAGCCATATTGAATGGGTTTGTGGGAGAACTGGAGATAGAGTAGGCTATGAAGAAGCGTTAAAGAAGCTTGAAGCTAAGATGGTCAATGCAATAGATGTTGTTTGGCAGCTCTGGGAAGCAGAGTTCAAGCCGAAGAACGAGCCTATGAGAGATGCAGCATATACGATAGCCGTGCAAAAAGTGTTACAGGCTATGAAGGTTAGAGGCTGGCTCTAACCATTCTCCACCCTCTTTCCCGCAATCCTAACACCATCGCCTAAAACCCAAAACCTACCATCTTCTCTCACTTCAAGCTTGTATATCGGTGGTTCATGCTTAACCCTCTCAACAACTTCTCTTAGAGCCTCCATAGCCTCTTTCCTAGAAACTCCTACAACTAGCACGGCAAGTGCAAGCTCGCCCGGTTTAGCACGTCCAACACGATGGTATATATGGACACTCTTAACACCATCATACTTCTCCAAAACGCTAAGCCCTATACGCCTGAGAACCTCAACCGCAACAGACTCGTAAGCCTCGTACTCTAGGTACATGACACGTTTACCATCAACAACACCCTTAACAAAACCTATGAAGAGAGCAAGAGCACCAGCTCCAAAAACACTACACTCCCTCTCCAACTCTACAACAAGCCTACCAATATCGGGAACATCATTGCCACGAAAAAGCCTTACAACAACACCTCCACAAGCCAAACCATAAACACCTCTAACTCTGTAAAAGAGACCACACAACCTATTCTCCTTTTACATGTACAGTCACAGCTAAGGTCATATCCTCACAAACTTAGGCTAGAGACATGCTAAACCTTCCATCTCGCCCTCGTCAACAGCTACGCGGCTTGCTCGAGAACCTTACTTTTCACGTTTACCCTCCACCTGCTGGCGGCAATATTGCAATACGGTCTCCCTCTCTAAGCCTATAGTTCCACTGATTTTCGAGATAGTCTACATGTCTACCGTTAACTAGCACTATGTAGTTGAAACCTCTCCGTTTAAACTCTTCAACAACTTCTCTAAGCTTTGGATTGTCCTTGAAAACCCTATCTACAAGCTCGCCAACAGTAACACCATCTTCTACATCAACTTCTTTTTCACGCCAACCAGCAGCCTCTCTAAAAACTGCAAAAAGCACAACTTTAACCCTAGGCAAGACTAGACACCATACCGTGTTACAGCCGGACAGAACCTATTAGTATATCTCCTAATCATTGTACTAACACATCCACAACTCTGTTTGAAAGTGTTTTAGAAACGCCGCTCAGAGTGGAGATACTAATACGCTAAAACAGCCCCGTTGAAGATGAGTGAGAAGAGGTTCTAGACAAGCTGCAAGAGCGTAAAAGGTGGAACTTGATACAATTTTCCACAAACATTATCTACTTAGGATGTGTTGATGTTTTGAGGTTTTGGAGAGATCGTTGTTCTTTGCTAGATGGTGTGTTTTGGAAGCAGTTAGCAGGGCCACTTCTATTGTTCGTTCAGTTTTTACAGTCTCTAGCTTGTAAGGTGTGTTGTGGGTGAGGCTGTTGGCGGAGTTTATTGTTAGAAGAGCTAGATTTGATGATCTTGGCAAGGTTATAGAGATTAATAGGAAGTGTTTGCCTGAAAACTATCCTGAATGGTTCTTTCGAGATCATCTCGTCAACTGGGGTGAAGCTTTTCTCGTTGCTGAGGTTAATGGGGAAGTTGTAGGCTATGTTATGTGTAGGGTTGAATTTGGTCTTGGAATTACTGTTAAGGGGCTTGTAAGGAGAGGCCATGTTATATCTTTGGCTGTATTGCCGGAGCATAGGAGAAAGGGTATTGCTACAGCTCTAATGAAAGAAGCTCTCAAAGCGCTTAAGGAGAAGTATGGATGTAAAGAGGTTTATCTCGAGGTTCGTGTTTCAAACTTGCCGGCTATAAGGTTGTATGAAAAGTTGGGGTTTAAGCGTGTAAAAGTGATACCCATGTATTATGCTGATGGTGAAGACGCCTACCTTATGGCTAGAAGTTTAGAAGATTTTAGCAGTTTTCGTTCGTTCACGCACGACCTTAGGCTTTAATATGTCTCTAACTCTACATACTGTCTAGGGTTAGATGAATATTGGCCTCTGAAGAGCTAGTTAAGAAGCTGGCTGAAACACTACTGAATGGTTTAGAGCCACTAATAACGCCAAATACGCTTAGTGTTGAGTATGCCAAACATCTACGCAGAGTCATGCCAAAGCTTGTCGAGGAAGAGCTTGTGAAAACCATTTCAGAAGTCTACTCTACAGCTCGACACTCAAGACCTTTCTTCGGAGAGTTGCATCGAGAACATTTGACTCTCTGGACGACTAGGAGGAGAAACAACCGGTATGAGAGACGCTATGTCCACATCGTCATTGAAGGGCCAAAGTTGCTAGTACATGCTTTCAAGCTGCTTGCAGCCTATGCTCTAGGCTATACGAGAAGACCACTTGCCACATTAACAATTGCATATACAACTTTGAGAACTATACTTGCACGAGCACGAGGAGGAAATGTGTACAGTGGTGCTGGCCTACTTAGAAGGCTACGTGTCCTCTTAGACGGTGAAGAGTGGAAACCACCTACAATCATCGATGTGGGTGTAAGACAAACAGCAAATAAGATAGCTGAGGAGCTACTTGCCAAAATAGGAGTCAAGCAGTGAGCAGGATTATCGCGTTTCTAACCGATTTTGGTACAAGAGACCCGTATGTCTCGGCTATGAAAGCTGTAGCTCTAAGTATAGCTCCAGACGTAAAACTTGTAGACATAACACATGAAGTAACATCGTTCGACATAGAAGAAGCTAGTTTCATACTTCTCGCTGTATACCGCTACTTCCCTCGTGGCACAATTTTTGTCGTGGTTGTCGACCCAGGAGTTGGCTCTGAAAGAAGACCGATCCTCATAGAGACTCAAAACTATTTCTTTGTAGGGCCAGACAATGGTGTTCTCATCCCAGCAGCCGAGGAAGACGGTATAAAACGTGTAATAGTGTTGGATAACCCCCGCTACCACCGCCATCCAGTTTCAGCATCGTTCCACGGACGAGACATCTTCACACCAGCAGCAGCCTGGCTTGCACGAGGCATACCACTACACGAGCTTGGAAGCGAAACTAGCCCCTCAACACTGGTCCGCCCAAGACTAAAACTTGAAGCCAAAGCCGAGCAAGGAAGGATAACCCTCAAGGCTATACATGTTGACGTCTTCGGAAACACTATACTGTCAATCCGGTGGAACAAGCTAGTTGAACTCGCAAAAGAGGCGGGCATCAGACTTGAAATAGGGGCAAAATTGAATGTAGTCAATCTCTCTTCAGGAAAAAATGCTGAAGCCATAGTTGAACGAGTCTTCTCAGTAGTACCAGAAGGAACGCTAGTACTATACCGTAACAGCTTCGACTTCGCCGAACTAGCAGTAAACAGAGGTTCAGCAGCAAGACTTCTTGCAGTCAGAAAAGGCGATACAATAGTTCTAGAGCAAGCCTAGATACCCCCCTCAAAATGTAACAAGTGTACGGGCTTAGCGGCGGAGCTCACCCAGGCGAGAGCCCCCTCCCCCAAAGGGGGCTTCGATGAACCTGGGGCCCGTTCCAGGCCCCCTCTCATACTCAAATTTTTACCCGAAATCCATGCCTATTTCCAAACCCAATTCCCAGTTCCAGACCCCGCAATAGCAGTAGGTTGTTCCAGACAAAGCTTGAGGGTTCAACTACGTAAAAACCGAGCAATATTATCTTGCAAAACGACATGGCATCCCCATCGTCAGGCAAAGCGTATGGGTAGATCCGCGCTTCTACACTTCGCATCCAACCTTCAACGGCTTTTTAGCCAGCACATGACAACTATTCCTGTCTTTTCACCTTTCTCGCATATTTGAGCTT
>DQUB01000201.1 GCA_015662475.1 Pyrodictium sp. | reverse complement strand
GCTGAGAAAGCCTACAATGCAGCTAGAACGGTAGACTATGGAGATGTTATCGAGGTTGGAGATTTTGTCCTAGAATTCTACAATGCTGGACACATACCTGGAAGCATGGTAACAGTTGTGAATGTTGATGGTCTAAGGATAGCGTTTACAGGCGATATAAACGTTATGGAGAACAAGCTTGTCGAAAAAGCAGACTTGAAGAGCATAGGAAAGGTAGACGTTTTGATCATGGAGGCAACATATGGCACCTCAACACACCCACCGAGAAGAGTTTCCGAGGAGAGACTCATAGCGATAATAGAAGAGGTAGTTGATGCTGGTGGAACAGTGCTTGTACCAGCATTCAGTATCGCTAGAGGTCAAGAGATAATGATGGTTCTTGCCGAGAAAGATCTTGGTGTGCCAGTAGCCATTGACGGTATGATTAGAGATGTTACCGAGATAATGCTTGAAAATAAAAAGTATTTGAAGAGGCCAGAGCTTCTCGCGAAAGCATATAGAGAGTTTAAGATAGTGAGAGGGTGGAAGGATAGGAACCAGGTGTGGAAAAAGCCTGGCGTGATAATAGCATCTGCTGGCATGCTAAAGGGTGGTCCAAGCCTCTACTATCTCAAGAAGCTGGGCGACAACCCGAAAAACGCTATTGTTTTAGTAAGCTTCCAAGCACCTGGTAGTCCGGGTAGAAGGCTTATAGAGGAGGGCAAAATGCCGGATAGCGAAGAGCTTGTAAAAGCTAGAGTTGAATGGCTAGACTTTTCAAGTCATGCTGATCAAAAAGGACTTCTAGAGATTGTAAAGATGTTGAAACCAAGCAAGCTGATAATTGTCCATAGCGAGCTAGATGTAGCACACCAGTTTGCATCGAAGGTGAAGTCGGAGATAGACGATATAGATGTTACAGTTGCGCACAACAATGCCGAGTACGTGGTAGAAGTTTAAGGGGAGGGGCTGCTATATTGGACGACGATGTTATAGTCCAATTCTTCTATGCTCTTATGAAGCTCTACATGTGGGGGTCAACGCTCTTCAACGAGCTTTTGAAAAGCTATGTTGAGGTTTATCCTCAAGCTAGAAGAGCCATTGATGCTCTAGGCAATGTTTTCAACTTGCTAGCCAATCTAACGGTGTTCTATGTGATCTTAAAGCTTGCTAGTAAGCTTGAAAAGTTTGTACTTACGCTACTCCTTCTAGGCTGGGGAGTCTTTGGGCTAGTACTGCTTGGAATATTGAATCCCACAATGGCTGCTGAAATATCGAGGATTATTGAGAAAGGTGTAGAGGTTGTGTCTAGAACTCTCAACAGTACATCTACGATAACCGCTATTGGTGGTTGAGGGTAGGAGTGGTCTTGGGCACGTGCATAGTTTGTGGGAAGAAAGCTCCAACAATATCGTCTACTCTACGCGTCTGCTTAGACTGTTTACGGCGTGAGCCAAAAGCACTAGAGATTGCTCGTGAAGCTCATGCTCGCTGGAGGCAAGAGCATGGTTTTGCTCCAAACCCTCCTAGAAGTCCTAGTGGTGTTCGGTGCAGGTTGTGTGTTAACGAGTGTAGTGTAGGTGTTGGAGGTAGTGGATTTTGTGGTGTTTGGCGTAATGTGGGGAGGCGATTACAGCGTAGAGGTCTTCTAGCCTACTGGTATCTAGACCCTCACCCAACAAACTGTGTTGCTGCTCCTGTATGCCCTGCAAACACAAGCCAAGGCTATCCCAGGTATACGAAGGCTGTTGGGATTGAGAGAGGCTATTACAACCTAGCAGTCTTCATGCTTGGTTGTAGTCTTGACTGCCTGTTTTGCCAGAATTGGGAGCATAAAACCTTGCTCGTAGAAGGACCACCACCAAAGTATGTTAGGAGTGTTGATGAGCTTGTTGAAGCTGCTATGGATCCTCTTGTAACATGTGTATGCTATTTTGGTGGTGATCCAACACCGCATGCTCCAGACCTAATACTCGCCTCGAAAAAGATTTTGGAGGAGGCGGGGAAGCGTGGTGTTGTCAAGAGGATTTGTTGGGAGACAAATGGGCTTGCGAACCCTGTTGTGTTTCGAGAGATGGCTAGGCTTAGTCTTGAGAGTGGTGGTATTGTGAAGATAGATTGGAAGGCTTGGACTCCACAGGTTTACGAGGCTTTGACTGGTGTTGATGGGTTTCGAGCTGTTGAACGGTTGAAAGAGAATGCAAAGATAGCTGTTGAGCTTTGGCATGAGAGTGGTAGGCGTAGACCTCCTCTTCTCGTAGTCAGCATACTCTTGGTGCCAGGCTATGTTGATGCCTACGAGGTTGAGCAGATAGCCTCTTACCTAGCAGAGCTTGACAAGGACATACCATTGATGCTACTAGCCTTCCACCCAGAGCATAGAATGAGAGATCTCCCAACAACCAGTTGGAGACACGCTTTGGAGGCTGCTCGAGCTGCTAGAAGAGCTGGCCTAAAACACGTCTTCATAGGCAACAACTGGCTTTTGAGCAACGCATACTAGGCCAGTGCGGAAACCGGCAGACACCGTCCAAGGATCTCGTAGGTTCTCCACCTTAATCTCACACAGCCAATACCTCTACACTTTAAAGGAGGGTTTACGGGCTGGTGCGTGTTTAGGGTGGAGTGTTGACGGTGTCAAGTAAGCTGCTAGCCTATCTTGTAGGATATACTGTGGCTGTTTACGCTGCTACTGTTGCTGTGCAAATCTACCAGCCTGCAACTGGAGGCTACTTCAATCTTGGAGAAACAGTCATCTATGCAGCTGCTCTAACAACAACACCTCTTATAGCCGGTATTGCGGGTGGTGTAGGTGCTGCTCTAGCTGATCTAACGACAGGATATGCTATCTTTGCACCTGGCACACTTGTAATCAAGTTTGTTGAGGGGTTTGCCGCTGCAAAACTTGCTAGAAGACTTGCTAGAGCAAGTAGTTTGCCAGCAGCCATCTTCACCGGTGCTATACTAGGCATACTCGTTGCGCTAGTTGGTGCCACATATCTGTCAGGTGCACAGACATATCTTGGCACAGCATGGTTTGGCGTTGAAGTCGATGTACCCGCCTACCTGTGGGCTATTGTCGGCGTTGTTGTGGCTATTGCAGTAGCATACTTTGTTGGTAGGAGAGGCGTTTATGCTGGTGAAACAGCTGCTGTACTTGTTGCTGGCATGCTCATGGTGTTAGGCTACTTCCTCTACGAATACTTTATATCCAACCCTCTGACAGGGAGACCCCCTATACACGCTCTCGCAGAAATACCGGTTAACATTGGCCAAGCTGTTGTAGGTGCAGCTATAGGCGTACCTGTTGCCGGCTGGTTGAGGAGAGCAGGGTTTGCTCTAGAGCAAGGCTGATAGGAGTTGGTGCAGCTTCTCCACGTCGAGATCAAGCGTGCATGTAGACGCCATACAGGCTTTTGCCTCCAAAACATAGGTTTTTCGCTCGATGGTGGAGAACTACTGCTAGTTTGTGGTCCTAGTGGTTCGGGTAAGACTACGCTGGCAAGAATTCTTGCTGGAGTCTTTGACGGGTATTTTAAAGGGTTTGTGAAGGTTAGAGGTTTGCTAGCCTACTTGC
>DQUB01000075.1 GCA_015662475.1 Pyrodictium sp. | reverse complement strand
TGACCTCTTAACAGCTATTAGACTTCATTCCAAGTGGGTAGGCTGTTGTAAAGGTTTTGCAATTGTGGTGGCTGGGCACCTACTATAAATATTTTTCCACATCATAATGTCTGTTTATTGAGCAGCTCTTTGTCTAGGTTGGGTGTGTGTTTGTGGAAAGGTTTGCTATACCAACACTATTCTTTACCCTGATGCTGGTTCTTTCAAGCTGCGTATCTTCAGCTTTAGCTTCTCCAACAGAAGGTTGCAATAGTATTGGAGATATTGTTACTGTTATTTCGCTTTCCCTAGATTTTATCCCAAGACATGTTATTGTGGGTTGTAATGGTGGGTGTGTAGCTGTAGTTTATGGTGTTGATAGTTTCGAGGGTTTTGACCTATTTGTTTTTAATGGTAGTGGTTGTCCAAGGTGGGTTGGAGGTGTGAGACTGAAGCTTCCATGGCATAGAGTATTTGTTGGTTCTGATGGCATTTACGTGTTAAAAGATTGGGTTTACGAATACAATGTGTCTAGAGGAGTTGGTTTTCTCACACTCTACATAGCCTATGCTGATCTACATCGTGGCCGTACTAGTATGCAAGTGTATACGATTGCTGTTAAAGGTGTACGACATGTGAAACAGGTTGGAATAGCCTATGCTATAAACGGGGACATCTACGTCTATGTCAGCTCAAGAGCTCGTGGAACAAAACTCTACATGCTCACTAGAGGTCATGTGTATAGTGTTGACATACCATCATGGCAAGCCTCCTTGGAGCATGTTAGTGGGTGGGGTAGAGTTCTACTAATAGGGAACTACTATGTTTTGTTTGGTGAATCAACAAGTGTTTATAGTTTGCCAAAGATTGGAGGTAGACACGTTTCCTGTGGTGTAGGTCGAGGTGGGCTACTCATTTGCTACACCAAACCAACAACTATTACAGGCTATTACAGTGTTAATGTCTACGCGATAGACCCAGTAAACCAGGTTGTGTTGGACAGCGAAATTCTAATGTTTAGAGTGAAACCTTTATGCAACTGGCATGATGATGCCAAATTCCTTGTCTGTATAGGTGATAGCATATACGTGGTTTCGGGTAGCAGAGATGGTCTTCAAACAACAAAGTATAAGTTTGATTTTAAGATGTTGAAGGGTGCTCCTCTAGCCGCTAATCTACTGGGGTCTAAGAGGCTCTACCTCGTGTTTGCAGGGAATAGGACGGTGATCCATCCAAAACTTACGGGTACACAGGGATTGGTACTAGCTGTTGCTAGCGAAAGAGAGTATTGGTCTACCATGCTTTGGCCTAACAGCCGCATTATAGCTGATAGCGTCCACGTGGCCGGCAATGTTGTAGGCGTTGCAATGTTGGATTCCAGAGGGTGGAAGATTGTTGTAGAGAAGCTGCCTAGCTCACCGCCCAAGAAGCTTGTAGGTATGCCCAAGACAGCAACACTCTACGTCACAGTTACAAAAACGCTTGTGAAAGCTTCTATTGTCACTATAACCGAGACTACAACAAAGATAATGCTTACAACTACAACACTCTATCACACAGTCACGCAGACTGAGACCATAACCAAGACTGTGACATCGTGGAAAACTTTAACAACAACCAAAACTTTTACACAAACAATCACAAAAACTACAACAGAAGTTAAACTGTTGACAACAACTCGAGTTGTTGTACCATTGGGCGTTTGGGAGACTGGTATTGGAGCACTTGTTGCAGGGCTATTAGCGGGCTATATTGTTGCTAGGAGGAGCACTGTGTAAAGTATTTATGACATTGCCCTTTTTCGGCAAAGTAGCACGGTTGTGGAATAGTGTCTGTCCTAGAAAAACTTGTTAGAGTTAAGCTGGAGGCGATCAACATATCAAGCACGTTAGCTGCTATGTTAGAGGCTATTGGTTTTGCCATACTCTTAGCTGTTGGGAGAATGGTTGTGGTGGTAGTGCCTTGGTCACCTGTTCCCTTCACACTACAGACTATGATGCTCTCATTAACTGTATTGGCTCTCAAAACTAGAGCTTGGCGTGCTGTAGCCATGTACATTCTACTTGGGCTTAGCGGTGTTCCTGTATTCGCATTTGGAGGTGGTCCAGCGTATGTTTTAAGCCCGACATTCGGCTACCTTCTAGGTTTTCTAGTAGCTGCTTTTACTGTCGGTAGACTTGCGAGACAAGCTAGAAACGTCTATAGTAGAGTTCTAGTATCGTTGATGGTGTTGCCTCCAGTGTACTGTCTCGGTGCACTATGGCTATCCACGTACATCATGTTAACCTCAAATTGTAGCCTATTAGAGGCTCTTGCCAGAGCAGTTCTAGTAGGAGTTGTACCTTTCATAGCATGGGATCTTGCAAAGGCAGTTGCAGCAGCACTCCTCTACGAGGCTACTGTGAGAACGTTTAGCCGCTTCTAAAACACTGTTTGAAAGCATCACTTTTTACTACTCTAAATCTATGCTTTGAAGCGGTGAAATGCTATGGGCAAAGAGATAACCTTTGTAATGATAAAACCGGATGGTGTTAGAAGGGGGCTTGTAGGCGAGATAATATCTAGATTTGAGAGAAAGGGTTTCAAGATAAAGGCTTTGAAAATGAAGTGGCTTACTCGCGAAGAAGCTGAACGTCTCTACGAAGAGCATAAAGGCAAACACTTCTTCGAAGACCTGATAAAGTTTGTTACAAGTGGACCAGTAGTAGCAATGCTTCTAGAAGGTGATAGTGCTGTTGAAGTTGTTAGGAGGATGATAGGACCAACAGATGGTAGAGAAGCACCTCCAGGAACTATTAGAGGCGATTTTGCGCTAAGCAAGGCAGAGAACATTATACATGCCTCTGACTCTAAGGAGAAGGTTTGGAAGGAAGCATCAATCTTTTTCACAAAAGACGAGATAGTAGGCGACTACTAGACAGCATCTCCCTCCAAGGTGTTTTGGCTGGGAAACCTTGCTCGCAGTTTTCGCTACACACTATAGCTGGTGGCACTATGTTCGCAGTCTCCTACTCCTAATAGCACCAGAAACATCAAACTATGTTCTTCTAGTTGTGTTGGGAGATGAAGGTTGGATAAACACGCGCATCTACTGCCACAAATGCAACGCCAAACAGCTGATATCACAACTTCCAATAGCCGCTAAAAGCTATACGCTAGCAGCTTTCTACGCTGGCGATAGACCTCAACCACCACCTGTCTACGGCTTATATCCAAGTCATGCCGTAATCGCACATCTTCTAGTAGGCGATGAGCCTATAAACATTAGGGAGGTAAAACTAGCATCTGCAACACCAAAAACCCCCAAACTCCCAACACCTCTACTTCTTGCAGGCTACCTAAAACGCCACATAGACTCTGGTGTACCCCTAGACCGTGTAGCCGAAACATTGGCTTCCAAGGGTAGACAGGGCTGCCTCGGAGTTGCAATAGCCTCGCAAAACTATGGGATCACCGCCGGCTCTCCAACATACCCAGCACTCTACATTTCGTCT
>DQUB01000160.1 GCA_015662475.1 Pyrodictium sp. | reverse complement strand
GGGGTCAGGAAGACCGCCTGCAAGACTAATAACGCCAGGTCTCTCCGCCAACTCAAGCAACTCCTTGATCTCAGAAGCACTTACCTTGCCAATAATCTTCGAGAGCTTAGGGGCCATACCCACCACAGTCTGCGCACCAGCTAACAGGTAAAACAAACCAGGCCCAGTACAAGTACTAAACGACTAATAAGCCTCTAGACATCCAGAAAAAAGCGGATGAGGATCTTTCGCCGGCTCAACCGACCCCAACACGTGAGGACGGCCAGGACAACCGACAACAAAAACCTCCTGCACCGCCAATAGCTAGAAGAGCCACAGATACATTCTACCTCCCACCATGCCCCTCTTGCCACCTATAAGCTGTCAAAAGTTTCATGCCGTCATACATTCTTGCATATCGTTTTATAACACCCAGAAAAAGCTTGTAAGCTCTACAGCAAGACGTGATAGCAGACCCCTATGAGGAGGAATAAGCTTCCGCGGCCATAGTGGCATCGCAAGGAGAGGAAGAGGCTCATGAAGACAGTAGGCCTCCGTACCTCGGGATCGCAAGGCTTACCTCAAAGACCAATGAAATTCGAACGAAGATGGAGCCAAAACGGGTGAGTTGATGACCTAGAGGCAAACCCTAGAACCATCTATCTCCTCTTGAACGTTTATGCGGTTATGAGCCTTACGGAGATGCTCACGTAGACCCTCGATGCGATTGCATTCAACGCTCTACTACACGTAAACAATATTCGTGATAAGATTATCCTTAACCTTTAACCGTTCACTTCGATTGTGGCTCCATGTCTTGAATCATTTTCTGCCGTGGATAGGTTTGCCATGGCCTTTGCTAGGTCGTCCACAGGAGCTTGTTTTAGCTCTCTTGGGGTCTAGTAGTCGTAAAAATTTATCTAGGTAGGTTGCAACGTAGCATACCTTTGGTAAAGGTTTATGAGGACAAGGTATGCTGTAGAGATAGTAGACTTGCATAAAAGCTATGGTAAGACTGTGGCTTTAAATGGACTTACATTAAGGGTTGAGCCAGGAGAGATCTACGGTCTTATAGGCCCTAATGGTGCTGGTAAAACAACTACATTGAAGATACTTTGTGGCTTGTTGAAGCCCGATAAAGGCGTTGTAAGAGTTTATGGATACGATGTTGTTAGAGAGCGTTTGAAGGCACTAAAACTTATTGGATATGTCCCTGAAAACCCCGTGGTTTTCCAAAACCTTAGTGTTGAAGAGTTTCTACGCTTCATAATAGCGTTGAGAGGTATAGACTCGGAAGAGGTGTCTAGCGAGCTATCCTATTATCTTGAAGTGTTCGACCTTGAAGATAAAAGGCATAAGCTCCTGGGGGAGCTTTCTAGGGGTATGATCCAAAAGGTTCTTGTAACAGCAGCATTCTTGGTAAAGCCTAAAGTGTTGGTAATGGATGAGCCAATGGCGGGTATGGATCCTAGTTCTCAGCATGCGTTCAAGAGAGAAGTGAAGAAGCTTGCGGCTCAGGGCGTGACGGTCATTATCTCTAGCCACTTACTAGATTTGGTTGAGAAATTCTGTACACGTGTTGGGATAATACATAGAGGTAGAATAGTGTTGGAGGGAAGTGTAGACGGGGTAAAACGCTATGCTACAGGTAAGCCTAGAGGTAGCTTGGAGGAAGTATTCCTAGAAATTGTCGGGAAAGGTGGCGAGCGGTAGCCTCGAGGGGCAAAGTGATGGGCCAAGCTCTTGTTATTGCAAAGTACATGGTTAAAGAGTACGTAGTTAACCTTGTGCTTAAGAGGAGAAGTGGCCTAATTGCTACTAGCCTTGTAGTGTTAGGGATAATCGTGTTTCTCGTTGCAACACTCTTGGGAGATAGTGGTGGGCAAGGTGGCTCAAATATTGCTAGAGAGTTGAGAGCCTATATGCTGTCTATTGGGCTTAACAAGAACAGTATAATGGATATTGGTAGTCTAGCTATCCTCTTGACAATTATATGTGGTTTGCTAGTAGGTGGGCGCAAGATTTTAGTGAGCGAAGCCGAGTATGAACTAGTGCTCTCGCAACCTATAAGCATGCCAACATACATTGCTGGTAGAATGCTCCACATCGTTGCTAGAAGCTTGATGGCTATGCCCGTGTTCTTCTGGTTTGTGCCTTTATGCATGGATTTTAACAATGGGAACCCCAAGGCGTTCCTAATCCCACTATCGATAACACTAGCAGCTATCTTCGGAAATATTTGCATGGATGCTGTTATTCTAGCTGACAACGTGCTGAATAAGCTAGGCTATAGAGGGTATTTGCGTATAGGCTTAGCCATATACCTAGTAGCAGGACTAGTACACTCTTTTGAAACAGGATACGTCTCACCTTTACTCACTACGCCTTTTAGAAGCCTTATGGAGCTTCTAGTCTACCCATTCACACTTACCGAGACATTAGCTGATATACTAGCTCCTCTATGTAAAACGCTAGTAGCGCTCTTGCTAATGTCTGCTTTAACTCTAAGACTTAGCAGGTATGTAGACCCCGAGGACATAATGCCATTAGAAAGGGTTATTGCTAGTAAACAGGTTGAAGGATTGAGGAAGAAACATAGACCACTAATAGTCTCCAAGTCTCCCTCAACTACCGTTTGGCTATTCATATTCAAGCGCAACATTACGAGCTTTATCCATGTACGCAACCTCTTCATAGCGTTAACGGTAACAGCAACCATATCGTTTATAGTGAAAACACTCGTACCAGTAGACCTTCTCTCCCTAGCACTATTCGCTGCACCAATACTTATAACTATGCTAACAGTAATGTTTGTCTCAGTCATAGGGTTTACATTGGCCGAGGACATACGCGTCTACTGGATCTACAGGGTATACCTGGTGAAAATGGAGAGTGTAGCCAAAAGCCTACTAGCCAAATACGTGGCCTACCTAACCGAACTACTACTAGTCACGGCGATAGCCTATACAATCCTCACCAACAACATATTGTATCTGCTATACCCTCTAACAGTACTACCATCAGCTGTAATAACGGGCTTCCTAATGCTAGCAACACTATCCTACTTCATGTCCAAAAAGAAAATAGTAAAACACTTGCCAACAGGCATGAACATAGTTGAAGAGCTTGTGGCGGGGATAATATCGGCCATAGTAGCGGTCTCAATAGCAGCATCACTAGTAAGCTTCAACATACTATTAGCATACCCGCCAATAGTAATTATAGTCTCAACAGCAACATCACTAGTACTCGCTCTACTCCTCTACGCACTGCTAGCAAAAATGCTGTCAAAGATAATGCAAACATACGATATAATCACATAACCCACCAACAGCACCAAAACACCCTCCATCAAAGCCACACCAACTCATAACCACAGTTTTGGCTGTAATGACAGACCCCTTTTCAAAGAGCTTATGGGGGCTTTCGAAGAAGTTGGAAAGCTTCTAACCTCCTCCCCGCCTTAAAGGGCGAGGGTTCTTGGTGTTGCTAGGGCGGAGAGGTTTAGAACTACGTCTCCCGTGCGGGTTCAGTCCCATGTAGTATTAGAAGAAGAGCCTACTTTGCATCCAAGCTTAGACTTTTGTATAAGTTTAAGAGCAGTTTTGCCTCTACAAGGACTTAATGCTTGCACAGCATTAGTCTATTAACTCTCAGTAGACTTTGATGGTACAGTTTAGCCATGCCATTTCTTTAGATAATTACATTTGTATTCCTTAGGAAATGTTTGCCTTGAGAGCCTAGGGGGCGTCTACCTATCTTGGATAAATGCTGGTTTAGAGCTTCTCTACTTTCTAAAGCATGGGTCTCTGAAGTGTAGTACTTGCGGGTTCGGAATCTATTTTGCTGTATAGTCTTGGGAGAAGAGCAAGTTTCTAGCATAGGTATTAAATATGTTAGTGGCGAGCTGAGCGTGGCAGAAACCGAGCGTGGTGGGAAGGTGTAGTTTCTTGGGGAGGCTTTCTCCTGAGAAAGGCTATCTTCTCACAACTTCTCTTGTG
>DQUB01000082.1 GCA_015662475.1 Pyrodictium sp. | reverse complement strand
TAAGCATTGCACATACTTACATGTATACGTAATAGACTTAACCCCCATGAACGCTCTAAAGTCTGTTGAGAAAGCATTAAGCCACATTTTAAGGAATGGTCTGTGCAGTGTTGCCTTTAGAAACGTTATCAGGGTTCTCGACTATGCTCCTCGACGCTACATTTTTAGAGTCTGTGTTCTTGCAAACTGCATAGACTATAACTGCAATACAGTGAGAAAACATGCTTGAACAACACCTCCCCAGAGACCGCCGCGCACTCGATGCAGCACAATTTGAACCAACTATGATCGAGTTTTCTTCGAAATACGATTTTCTGGCGATTAATCTATCCCCTTTACGTGTTTTTGGTGCAAAACCATAACAGATGTAAAACGCGTGCTTTTTCTCGGCAGGGTTAAAACAGTAGAGTATGAGCTTTGCAAGCCCGCCTCCTAGATCACATTTGCTTGTAAGAGGTCTACATGATATGCCAAATACACACGTACCTCGCGGAGTTATCATAGGCTTCTCTTCTAGCTCTAGCGTTGTATTATGGTATAGTTGTATGTTTGGACTACCTCTACAGACATAAACTTCTATACACGTTTTACTACATAGCTGCAATAGTATCCGGCCGGTGCTAGACTATGACGGAATCCGATTTTTCAATACTTAGGCAAGCTCTAGTAGAGTCCCTTGTCGAAGAAGGCGTAATACGGTCAAAGATCGTCAAAGAAGCTATGTTAAAGGTGCCTCGCGAAGAGTTTGTCCCTATACATCTTCGCCACTATGCATATGAAGATACACCCCTCCCCATAGGCTATGGTCAAACTATAAGTGCTCCTCACATGGTGGCGCTGATGTGTGAAGAAGCACAACTAGCACCCGGTATGCGTGTGCTAGAAATTGGGACCGGTAGCGGTTACCATGCTGCTGTTATTGCCGAGATAGTAGGTCCAAAAGGCGCTGTCTACAGTATTGAGCGGCTTGCTGAGTTGTCGTCTTTTGCTCGCAGAAACCTCGCTAGGACAGGCTATCTCGATAGAGTAACGCTCATTATCGGAGACGGGAGCATGGGATATCCTCCTGCTGCACCCTATGACAGGATTATTGTGACTGCTGCTGCACCCGAAGTACCTCCACCACTTATTGACCAACTAGCGAGAAACGGCATAATGGTTATTCCTGTAGGGGATAGATTCAATCAAATACTCTATGTTGTACGTAAGAAGAGTGATGGTAGTCTAGAATATAGGACGGTAACCCCATGTTTGTTCGTACCGCTTATAGGAAGACATGGGTGGGATAGCTAGCGTTTAAACCAGAAGTCTAAACCTAATTGTCTGCCTCTGAAATGCTCGCGATAAGCTTTCTTTAACCTCTCAATAGCATTCTTAACACGCTCTGGCGAGAAGTCATGCTCTACAACCAATAACTCGTATATCCTCTTCTCGTTAGGCTCATGCCACTCAAGCTTATAGTTGTCTGTTACCGGGGGATTTAAGAAGTAGTTGAATATTTTTTCAGGGTCTATTGGGAATTCAGTTCTAGGCAGATTCTTCAAGAGTTTATAGGGGTCTTTGTACGCTTTAACCATTTTAAGTGCTGTCTTAGGCCCAATACCCTTTACACCATCAGGATTGTAGTCAGTGCCTATAATGATGCCTATTAGTATTAGTTGTTCTCTAGTAATGTTTAGGGCTTTCAAAACCTTTTCCAACTCTATAAGCTCAGGTTTAAGCTCAATGTATACGTTTTTGCGTGGAAGCTTCCTGCGACCGCTAATGGCTAGATTTCGTACTAGACGTGGAGCACCAAACAGTAGTGCATCATAATCCTGGCTTGCAGCTGACCAAGCATCGCCTTTCCTAGCCATGTGCGCTGCTTGTGCCTCGCCCTCAGCTGGTGCTTGGACATAAGGTACCCCCATTGCATCTAATAGTTTCTTTGCATCTTCAACCATTTCGTCCGTGAGTTTTGATGCCATTTGAGCATATCTTCTAGCTTCCTCCAGTTTACCTGCTTTTATAGCTTCTTCATACTTTTTAACCGCCTCTGACTTCACCTTCTTGCGTCGTTCTATCTCGATGTACTTCATCTCTGGAGGTTTGCCATCGAAGACGTAGACTATCTTGATCCCATGTTCCATTAGGTTTATCGTTCTATAGAATAAGCCGCTTAAATGACTCGTTATCCTACCCTTTGAATCCATTAACGGCGTACCGTCGGGCTGACGTATGGCTGTTAGGAATTGGTAAAGAGCGTTATAGGCGTCTATGGTGACAATTTTGCCTCTTAGCTCCTCCAAGACTATTTCTCGAATTGCATCTTTAGGTATAATCTCTCTAATGTTAACGCCCATACTCTCCCTCCCTTAGTCTACTAGTACATACTTAGAAGCCTTGCTTAGTCTTTCTTCGCCAATCTAACCTCTCGTATATCCTCCTTAATCACTATCACTTCTACAAGACCTTGCATCTCGAGTTTCATCAGAGCCTTCAAGAGCTCAATGAAAGTTGCACTTGTTCGTCTACTAACTGCCTCGTAAAGCTCGCTATCTTTAGCACGTCCACCTCTACGTTCGAGCTCCTCAAGGATAAGATATTCCAATGGGAGATTTCGCCATGTCTTAAAGAACATGTTTACCACTCTCTATAAAAGCGTGTTGGAGGAGGACAAGCAGTTTGAACTCTATTTTTAGACTGGTCTTTTTAGGCATAAAAACTTATACTATTAAACTTTTGAGCATGGAAAAGCCACTCTGTGGTTTTAGGCGTAGATTGTTGGTTTGATCTGTGCTGTTCCCCCTGGCAACTGTTGGCGCGCTCTTTCGTACCATTCTTCGTAAAACTTTATCATTTCTGGAGTTAGCGATGGTTTTACACGTTTCAATGCTTCCATGAAATGTTTCATGTAAACCTTCATAGAGTTTATATCCTCTCTTAACGTTAATAGTGCCGCTTCTCTGACCAGAGCTTCTAGGTCTGCTCCTGTGTATCCTTCTGTTATTGTTGCTAGGTGTTCTAGGTCTACATCGTCTGCTAACGGCATATTGCGCGTATGTATACG
>DQUB01000107.1 GCA_015662475.1 Pyrodictium sp. | reverse complement strand
TGGTGGGGCCGCGGGGATTTGAACCCCGGACCACGGGGGCCCAAGCCCCGCATCCTACCAGGCTAGACGACGGCCCCACCAGCTTTCCGCACAATAACTTGATAAGTGGTGGGGGTTATGTACTTTGTTTTTTGGATGTCTTAAAATAGTTGACTGTTATCGGTACGTGGCTAACCTGTATCTCCTATACAATACGAAACAAAAACAAACTATCATTTTATTGTTAAAATGGGGGTGTAAAGGGTGTAAAACTGAGAGTCCGTGTTTCGAGGTTTTGAGTGGTGCCGCCGCCGGGCTTCGAACCCGGGACCTCCGGATGGCTCAGGGGCCCGGCGAGTTCACTCGATCTCGGTGGACCGGTGCCCCGTATGAGTCCGGCGCTCTACCAGCTGAGCTACGGCGGCTCTTCTCAATCCACCATAGTAAAAATTGGATTTATTGGTGGGTTTTATGCGTTGCTTTTTTTGATGCATTTGAGAGCTTTATCAGCATATTCTCTCTCAACATAAACTCTTTCAACGTGGTAGTATCTTGGCAAACTTGAAATTAATTGGCTTGCCTCGGTTATAGGTACAATGTCTCCTGTTCTCGTCCTAACATAGACTATTTCATCCTCTGTTCCCAAGAACTTTATTGTGGTTTCAAGTACTAATATGGAGTCGGCATCTACATTACAGTCTATTAGCATGTCGACAACTTGTTTTACATCTTCAGTTCTTCTTGGATTATGTGTAAACAAAGATACATTGTAGATTGCTTTAGGGCCTCTTCTAGACAAAAAGTTTTGAATACGTTTCTTTACACGGTTAGGGGCATTGGCATCTCTTAATACTTGTAGCATTTTAGAGTAAAGCCAGTAGTCGTCAATCAAACTTATAGTGGAATCTTTGATAGCTTTTTCTAGCCCTTGCGGAGACGCTAGAAAGCTTATCTCGGGGTCGTATTCTGCAAGCTCTTCATAGATTTTTGCAAGGTAAAGTTCATATCCACTTATAGTTTTATGGTAGTAGACTGCCTGATACATGTGTAAGCGTGCAACATAGAAACTTTCAACAGCTTGTACACCTTTTTCATCGACTGCAACACGCCCATCATCTAATATTGTTAGAGTGTCAAGTATACGCTCACGGTCTATAAGGCCATATGCAACACCAGTATGATGGGCATCACGTGGTAAATAGTCTAGTCTATCAACATCTAAGTCGCTGGAAATTAGTGATGTTAGCTTAATATCACGATGTGTACCTGTAAGCAATGCTACAACTTCCTTTGGATCATATCCTAGTGATACTATGACTTCACGCAACTCGTCACACAGTAGTATCATTGCATGACCAAGTTTTTCGTGAAGTTTAAACCCATCGTTTATTTGTTCACGGAATTTCGAATGATAGTAGAATTCTATTGCATGGCTGTAAGGTAGATGACCTATATCATGTAGAAGGGCTGCAATCCTGAAAAGAGCTGCTTCATCCTCATTAACAAAACCGCTTTCCACAAGTCGTGAAACAACTTTAGAAGCTAGCCAATAAACACCGAGACTATGAGCAAATCTTGTATGTTCAGCACCAGGATAAACAAGGTTTGCAAGACTAAGCTGCTTTATACGTCTTAATCTCTGAAAAACACTAGTATCGATAAGTCTAGCCTCATCCTTAGACAATTCTATAAATCCGTATAAAACGTCATAAACTCTAAACCTGCCAGTGACAGCCACTGCACCCCTAGAAGCTTAATGACACACAGTCCCTCTTCAACTAACCTCAACCACTGACCATGCTACTGTAAATCACATACCACATTAGACTAACTCTTCTTCTACTAATACTCTCCAAACACGCTCTACATCTTCACGTTTAATACCAGGGAACCTAGCAACAATGTATTCGACAGGATCGTCGACAGGAGGATACACAGTAGAAGCAATCATGTGTAATCTGGCTGCTATGCTCAGTAAATATAAACAGGTTTGTGGACTTGAATTATCACAACCAAGCCTCTTCATAAGCCTTTCAACGCGCACCCAAACATCAGTCTTAACCTTCCTCAATATACCTCGCACCAGATCACGATGTAGCACATCACTGTAAGGCCCTCTCACACCCCAACGAAACTTATACCCAGTACCACCGCCAAACACCTCAACAAAATAGTATACACAGTGGATGAAATCTTCCAATAGGCTATTAACAATATTAATACTCTTGCTGATAACAAGACTTCTAAGCATTACAACCCTACAATAGGCTAATCCTGTAGTACATAACTAAGCATAAACCCAAATACTAGTAAACAAAACAAACAACCACTGGTCATACTACGATACAAGCAACACATAAAATACCGCGTATACAAAGATCATACAAACATGAGAATTGGACAGCCGGGTCGTCTAGCGGTCAAGGATGCGGGGCTCTGGCCCCCGTGACCGGGGTTCGAATCCCCGCCCGGCTACCATTCTACATGACCACTTCTTGCTGATTTTAATATTTATAACTATATACTCTAAGCTTTAACTTTAACATTTTCTAAAAGTAGTCAGAGAAGTGGAAAAGGAACTAAGAGGATGTATTTATGAGGCGGGTGGCGCCGCGGCCGGGATTTGAACCCGGGTCACGGGCTTGACAGGCCCGCATACTGGGCCGGGCTATACTACCGCGGCAACCGTGAAAATGTCGGAGTGTCTCCCCCTTAAAAGAATAGCTATGTTTAACGCTTTATAATCTATCATTTTCGGCTGTCTCCCCCTCTCCCAACTGAAGTTTTCTCAGCTTATCTTTTTGTAACTACACATGAAGGGAGGTTTACGGGTGGTCATAGTGTACCGTATTGTTACTTTTAAGGTCGATGTAGAAGTTTTAGAAGCGCTTGATAGACTGGCAAGAAGGAAGCGTGTATCGAGAAGCGAGCTGATTAGAGAAGCTATTACTAGAATGTTGATAGAAGAAGGAATAATTGTAGATCGCAAACCTAAACAGTCTTTAACCAATAATGATGATGATGTTTATATTGAGGACTACGGTGATGTAGTATTAGTAGTTTCTTCTAGAAAGAAGTAATTTCCTTCAGCATCTCCTTTGGAATGTATTTTCTGAATACTTAATGTTCTCCATCATGGCATATTTAGCGTGACACGATCACCTATTTATGGGGCAGTAGAGCTAGAACATGGCCGGGTGAATGGTTTTGAGTGTAACTTATGCGACACTAGGCGAATTAAAAGTTGGTAGTTACATAGTTATAGATGGGGAACCATGCAGGATTGTCGAAATGAGTAAAGCTAAGACCGGCAAGCATGGCAGTGCTAAAGCACATGTAGTGGCTGTATGCATGTTTAGTGGTAACAAGAAGACACTGGTAGCACCAGTAGATACACGTGTTGAAGTACCAATAATTGAGAAGCGTCTTGGCCAAGTACTAGCAGATACTGGAGATACTGTGCAAGTTATGGACTTAGAAACCTATGATACATTCGAGATAGAGAAGCCTAAAGACCAACAGTTAGCATCAAAGCTAGAACCTGGCGTTGAAGTCGAATACTGGGTTGTTATGGGAAAGAGGATGATAATGAAAGTACGACCAAAACGCACATAGACATTACATTCTAGCCAATTTTATAATTGTGAAGTACTAAATCCTAATTTTACCCTCCCATACCACTATTTTGATGGCTACGTGGCTGCGGGGGTGCCCGAGCCAGGTCTAAGGGGGCGGGCTCAAGACCCGCTGGCGTAGGCCGGCGTGGGTTCAAATCCCACCCCCCGCACCAATTCTTCAACCTTCTCAACTTAAATTAGCGCGTGTTATTTCTTGTATAATAGTCGTCAAAGTTTCAATACTACATTTTAGCTTCTTGCCAGTTATTTTCTCAATAACTTCACATTCTATTGATATTAGATCGTCTATTGTTTTTGTTGTAGAGTATGCATCCAAAAGATCCGAGTTTAGCTCGAAGAAAGTGTGTCCCCACTTAAATAGTGAGAGTACGTTATGTGCCTCTTTTTTGAATCCTGTGATGTATAAAGCTGCTGCTATAGCTTCTGCACTACTCAATACATAGGGTTTTGCATAGTTTATCGGGTTTGCTGCAAAAAGTATAGGTAGTCTTCGCCTGATTCCTGTCCTGAGCTTGCTATATGCTTGCCAAACTTTCTTCCACGAACAATCAATAAGCCCTAGGCCGCGATTTGCAACTATACTTTTGTCTAGAGGGGATAGCGGGTGTGGTACTAGAGGGTCGAGAACAAGCACATTTGCTGGTATTCTGTGCACGATCCTCACAATACCATAACGTGCAAGTTTGGCTAACGTGTTTTTTCTAGGATCATCGTGTCTGAGATATATTGCATATATTCTCAATTTTTCTATGCCGCCCACTTATATTGAACAGTTGGAGCTACACACTAATAGACCTAGCTTAGTATACGAAGTGCTGGTGCAGATGATGCCTACAGCCATAATCCTAATAAATACTGAAGTTGGTGCAGATGAAGAGATATTTGAGAAGCTCAAAAACATTCCTGAAGTTAAACAGGTCTATATGGTTTATGGTCTTTACGACATTGTTGCCATAGTAGAAAGTGAAGATTTGAACAAACTCAGAGACATAGTATATAATCGGGTAAGATCGATGCCAAAAGTAAAATCAACGTTGACAATGATAGTGGTTAAGGGTCTTTCTAAGAAGTGAGTTGGGGTAAGAATGATATTATCGCTTGCTCTAGATGGTTTTGACAGTCCTTTTGGTGGATGTACCACACATTTAGCATCATTAATAGCTGCAAAACTTATTCGAGAAGGATACCAGCTCGCAGATTACCCATGGCTCGTTAGGCTAAACCCTGCAATACCGTGGAAAACTCGAGGTAATGGAGCAGTAGTTATACATGTCCATGTAGACACTACCGGTGAAGCGACAAGAGTATCTCAAATGGCGTTAAAACTAGCACGAGAGTATAGCGGTGCTAATAAGGCATGTTTAGTGGCTATCATTTGGCCAAATGTGCTAGACCTAAAAGACTTAATAGATCAAGTAGCCAAAACAGTTCTACGTACATTTTACACTAAAGCTGTAAGTGCACAGGTATCAATAGCAGAGGCCCAAAATATAGTTAAAAAACTTAGGCAACAAGTGATTGCTATCTGGGGCTCTGAACGTGGACTAATAGGTGCATTAGCCTCAATTGGAGCCGATCTAGAGTACGACTATACATTTGAACTTCTAACATATCGTCACCCAAAACTATGGGGTAGACCACGCATCATCGATATAGATACAGTCATAGAATTTGATGTGCGTACCTCACCATACACTTTCCTAAACTATGATTACGAGAGTAAAAAACAATTAATAACTCCACATGGCCTAGACCCCGTACTGTATGGTGTTCGTGGCGAATACCCCGAAATACTCCTTAAGGCTCTAAAGATAATTCAGGTAGGTGAACCACCTACACATTTCACCATTTTCAGAACAAATCAAGCCACCGATGCACATGCGAGAGTGCTAAAACCTATATCGACATTACGAGTCTATGATTGTGCAGAAGTATGTGGTGTTATAAAACAATTAAAGATGTTGCCTGGTCCTCACATCGCGATAGACATATGCGATAACATAAGTTGTATAACTGCAATGGTTTATCGTGAAACAGGGAAACTTCTAAGAGAGGTCCAGTGGTTTGGGGAAGGAGATGCAATCTGTATACGAGGATGCGTAAAACAACACAAAGGTATACTCTCTTTTAATGTAGAAAAGATCTACGCATGTATAAGCGAGAAGATTTATACGGTTAAACTACGCTGCCCGCTTTGCGGCTCAACGCTAAAATCCAAAGGCAAAAACATACTATATTGTCGAAATTGTGATAGAGAATTTCACGATCTATTTCCCAAATACGAACAATATTCTAAGCTAGAGTGCAAAGTATTTGAACCTTCGCCAGCAGCATTTCATCACCTAATGATGCCATTTCAAAGACTCTTCATACGTAGACCTAGGGGTGTGGTACCACCTTCTACACCAATACTCGAAGAATTTACCAATATGTAAAACACCCCTCAGCTTCCAATCCATCCCACAAAACACCCACTATTTTGAAAAGAAAAGACGGTGCATAAAGCAATATGCAAACATCTGTAAAGTCAGAGACACCCCCTACCTTCTAATGGACTTGCTCCGCCACATAGAGAACACATAATTATGTCTGCATTTACCAGGAAATCAAAAACTACAAGAGTAAACAACAATTCCTTTTGTCAACTTCTTATATCCCTACTAGTGTTTGTATAAACCTAGTTATGCTGCTAGAGTCGATGATACGATATGGGAGATCTCGACTAGAAACTGGGGGGTCTCTCGCCTATTTTATGGAAAATTTGAACATATTAACCAAATTGCTAATTGTTTAGTAGTACGACCCCTAGCTTTCCTGTGGAGTACTACGGGGTGTATTTCGAGACATGTTTTTTATGGTTGCATACCAACGTAGAACATCTATTTTGGTTACTATGCCGACAAGTTTTCCGCCATCGATAACAAGTACAGCTGGATAGACAAGAAGTAGCTCCTCAATTGCATGTATCGGTGTATTAGGCGGTACTTGTGGAAGAGGCTCCTCTAAGTATTTCTTAACAGGTTTTGATAGTACCTGTTTTCCATGTTTAATAACTGCTTTAAGAAGAGTTGATTCGTAAACAGTTCCTATAACTTTCCCACTCTTATCGAGAACAGGCAATTGTGATATGCCATGCTTATCCATTAGATTTATTGCTTTTTCTAATGTATCATCTTCGCTTACAGTAATCACAGGTGATTTCATGCACTGTACCACCGTTTCTCTTTCTGAAATGGCTTTAACCAATACTTCTAATATTCTTTGAAGAGTTGATAGTCTAACATTAACTTGACCACGCTCTAATCTTGCTATCAACGACTGACTAACTCCTGCTCTCTTTGCCAATTCGCGTTGAGTTAACTTTGCTTTAAGCCTAAGTTTTCGCAATTCTTCAGGAGTAGGTATTCTTATCGTGGACATCAACCGATACCATTTATCAATTTCATGTGAAAGTGATAGAAAAGGTTTGAGGTCTTTAAACTAGTTCAACCAACTATAAGATGGCCTAAAACAATAGCAAGGATTAATGCAATTGTGGCTATCAATACCTGCGTTGGAGACAATTGGATGTAACTTTCTTCCTCCTCACTAAATGCTAGTAGTCCAGCAGCAGTTAACAATGTCGGTTCAGTATCCCTTTTCGAATCATTTTCTTCCACATAACTAGTTTTCTTTTTTCGTCTAGACATGACAGCATCCTAGTGCAAACTTTCTAACATCAATCTCTTTTATCCCTTATTGTCTAGTTTCCAAGATCACCTCCTGGGGGTGGGTGGTGTGGAAATTCGGTGTGTGCAGGAATGGATGAAAAAGATGTATTATGAACGTGATAAAGCGCGAGGTCTGTATGCTACTTTTACATGGCTTGTTGAAGAGATTGGTGAGTTAGCAGAGGCTTTGTTGAAGGGTGACAAAACACTTATTGAGGAAGAAATAGCAGATGTTGTGGCTTGGACATTAAGTATTGCAAACTTAATTGGTGTTGATGTTGAGCAAGCATTGCGTAGAAAATATTGTATTGAAAGCTGTAAAGGTTAGCGGTGTTTTACTGTAGATACTATCTCAGCTGCTTTCTTCGGATCGCGTTCAGCTATTGTACCAATCACTATGGCATCAGCACCAGCATCGACAAATTGTCTAGCTATATGTGGTTCTCTGATTCCTCCTCCCACAACTAGAAGAGGATCGCTAATTGTGTTTGCGACAATACTTACTGCTTCTGGCGATACGGGCATTGGGCTTCCTGAACCAGCTTCTAGATAGACAAGACGCATTCCAAGCATTTCAGCTGCCAAAGCATATGCAGCAGTAATATATGGTTGTTCATAGGGGATTGGCAATGCACGACCTATATGGCCAGCTGCACCCCCATGCCCATATATTATGTAGGCTGAGGGTATGACTTCTAAGCCTAGTTTCTTGATTAGTGGTGCGGCAGTAACCTGTGCGCCTATAATCCAGTAGGGGTCGAGACTATTCAGCAACGACATAAACAGTATTGCATCAGCATACTTGCTTAGAGTATTTAATCCTCCGGGAAATATTATAACAGGAATATCAAAGTGTTCTTTTACACTAATTATGTATTTATCCATGTCGTAAGTTGTTATATTCAATGATCCGCCAACAAATATAGCATCAACACCAGCTTCGACAACTGGCTTAATGCTATCGACTTTAATATCCTTTTCAGGATCTAGGAGTAGAAAAACGAGTTTCTCGCCTGCATCTCTTTTCGACCTTAATCGTCTTTCAACAGGTCCTATCTTCAACTTGTTTTTCCTCCCTCCGTACCTTCTTCCTCTTCCCCTTCAATAGTAGTCTTGCTGGCAGCCATAAGTTCCTCTAAGGCTTGTGATGATGTAGACTCCTCTGCTTTCAATATCTTGTATTCTATTGTACCTTCGAGATATGCATCAAGGAACTTTGAGTAAACATCTACAGCTTGGAATATTTGGGGAACCCACATCTCCGTATAAAGTCCACAGTGACCACATTTTACCTTTGCCAATATCTCTCCTCTGTCATTCTTCTGTTTCTTGTCAAGTTCTACACTAAGCATTCTAGCACCACAATTTGGACACTCAAATATTGTTGGAAGTCTGCGTGGTGGCCTTAAAAGTTGAATCTTTTTATACCTCTTTCTCCTTCTACCCACACTGCTCCCCAAAGAAATCCAGTATAAACTAACAATATATGTGTGGTTGTGGCGGGGCCCGACGCCGGCTATAACCCGCCTTCTGTACCTTCGGCCGCATTTGACTAAGCGGCTTTCGGCGCGCCATTCGCGCGGCCCTCATCGGCGCGCCGCCTTGCTCCCCGGAGGGCGGCCGTTTCACCGCTCCCACCAGCGTCCTCGGGGGGTTAGCTGGCCCGCGGTTGCCCGCGGGCCCTCACCCCTTCATCGCCATCTGCCGGTGGACGTGTCGTTTCTGTGCCGTTGCCACGGGTCTTACCCGTGCCCCCTTTCGGGGCCCCGGTGCCGCGGGGAGGGCGGAGTTTCCTCGGCCCTTGAAGGGCCGTCGGCGGCCAGCCGGCGTCGGGCCCCTAGAATATTTTCTAGCTTGCCTCTTAACTAATTGTTCTCTTTTTCCCAAGTGTTGTTTTCAAATATGTTTTGGTTTTTGACACTAGTATTCTTACAGCCATTACGTATGGTATTATTTCAAGTCTACCAAGACTCATCAACAATATATATACGAGTTTTAATGTTAATGGAATGTGCGCGCCTGTTATGCCACTACTAATGCCTACGGTACCCAGCGCACTAGCAGCCTCTAATCCTGCATTAGCCAAACTAGTTTCCACGGTTACTAAAGTCGCTATGGTACCTAGTACCCATAGTATTGTGAAAGAGAAAATTATACTTACACTTTGCATGAGTTCTTCAAAGTTTAGCGGTCTAGTGCCTATGCGATATTTTATTACAAGACCTCTCACATTTACGACTTTTTTTGCCGTCCAACCTACTGTGTGCAATGCAACCAACAGTCGATAAATTTTAATTCCACCAGTTGTCGAGAGGTAGGAGCCACCTACCAGGCATGCTACTGTTAGCAAGAATTTTGTTTCATCTGACATGTTGGTAAGGCTAATTGTTTGAAATCCTGTACCTGTTATAGCACTAACAAATTGAAATATTGCATATCTTAAAGCATCTATAAGGCTGTAATGGGATTCTGAGTATAGTGTATAAGCAGTTGCAAGACTTCCAATCACTATTAGTGTAATTAGCATTTTTAGTTCAGGGTCTCTGAAAAGTGCGTGCAAACTGCCTTTAAACAGTATCCTATAGTGTGTTGCAAAGTTTGTGGCTCCCCAGATCATAGCTAGTACTACGACTCCTTCAAGTACAGGATTATCATAGTATCCTATGCTGTTATTGTGAGTGGAAAATCCACCAGTGGCCAATGCCGTCATTGCATGGTTTATTGCGTCAAAAGGGGGCATGCCGGCTAGGTAAAATAGGATAGCGGCAAGAAGTGTTAAGATTAGATAAACTATGAACAGTCTTCTCAAACTTCTAGCCAAACTTGGCTCTAACCTCTCATATCTACCTTCTGCAAAACCAACAAGATGTGAAGGAAGTCCACCACTTAAAGCCAGGGCTATCAGCACAACTAGTATTCCAAGACCGCCAATCCATTGGATAAGACTTCTCCAAAAGAGTATGCTGCGAGGAAGCTCTTCTACCGACGGTATATAGACGTGGAAATCCCTATCCATAGTACCGCTGAACATTGTAAGACCTGTTGTAGTAAATCCACTAACAGCCTCAAACCACGCATCTATGAATGGCATGTTTAAGTAGAGCGAAATAGGTATAGCGGACAGAATGGGAACCATCATCCAAGATGCTACAGCAATCAATATTGTATCTTCAAGAGTCAAAGGTCTACTAGGCTTACCAAAGATTTTCAAAAAGAGCACTACAAGGCCTACAACTGCACCATAAATAACCATTATTAATGCTCTATGTTCGCCTATTATAACTCCATATACGCCTGGTACAAGTGTGACCCCAGCAACTATACCTTGACAATAAATGATGTAGTATATTATAGGGTTCAATTTCAACATGCTAACCTATACCCTTGCCATGTGAGAATTGCGTATGGCTAACAGAACCACATATTTAAATACTTATTCGAGGGAACACATGCCATAGTTTTAGAATGTAGAAGAAGTGCAAAATTAGATCATCTTAATTGCAAACTTTATAACATTTATGGTTGGGGGTGGTGGACCGGCCGGGATTTGAACCCGGGACCTCTCGGGTGCGAACCGAGCGCTCTTCCAGGCTGAGCTACCGGCCCACCATCGGAAAGGACCTTACTTAGTTGGCTAATAAATTCTCCCTCTTACACTCTCTACGACTCTGTTAACTTTCGATTTTGTTGAACTGTAGGTGATATTGAGTGGGGCCGCCGCCGGGATTCGAACCCGGGACCTCCGGGTTTCTGCCCGCTGCATTATCGGTTGGTCCACAGCCCGGCGCTCTACCGCTGAGCTACGGCGGCCTCCCAAACTTCATCCAGGCCTTCACGTTAGATAGACGAGGCCGCTGTTTCTCATCGCCCCCTTTGGGGGGCTCTTTGGCGGCCCGGTCCATGTAGTGGTGGAGGTGTGGAGGGTATTTAGGTTTCGTTGTGTTATACCTTTTTATCTGGCAATGAGGAGGGAACCCGGGGCGCTAACTGATCTGTGACGAGAAGGCCCGCTTCTGAGCCAACATTTTCCCCTCTTTTGTATAGTGGAGGTTGGACTGTTTCATTGTTGAGGTGAATTTAATAGGGGTTTGTATTCTGCTGGTTACCTAGCAAGGAAAGTATGGATTGACTATGTCATTGTGTGGGTGAGGTGGGGAGCCTCGGTAAAGATACCACTAGACTACATTTGTGTTAAAAGTGGTATTTTGTGTCCTAGATGTCAAGCTCTGGTTGATAGTGGCGAAGTCGATTCTAGAGAAGTTGACATTATGAGAGCGTTAATAGAACTTGAAGAATCTGGCAATCAGCTGTTGAAAAAAGCTGTATACCACAAAGCATATTTCATTAATAGTCAAATGATAGTAATAGTTATGGATCTTGGAGTTGGCACTAGTGTACCGGTATATACGAAGTATGCAAGAAATATTGAAAAAGGGCTAGCAAATAAGTTAGGTGTTAAAGTCAAACTCATACCACATACGAGCGATCTTAGAAGTCTTGCGTTACACCTTTTGTATCCAGCAAGAGTACTCGGCGTTAATACGCTATGGTTGCCTAATGGAAGTGTTGAATATGTTGTTAGAGTTAGTAGGCGTGATAGAAGATTTCTGGAGAAGAATAGAGAATTTTTCGAAAAGATACTAACTGAGTTATCTGGTAAAAAGGTACAAATAAGATATGAATAACAATGATAAAATTAAGTGCATTTTTATGTTAGTTATCAAGTTCTTTTTCTTGCCCGTTAGTATTCTTTTATGCCAAGTTCTCTAAGTACTAATGTTGCATACATACCCTTTTCAAGCGAAAATGTAATCCAGGCTCTCTTTCCATGTACTGTTATTGATAGTCTAGTTTTTGTAAACAATGGCCTATAATAGGTTACTAGCTTTACACCGTACATTCTAAACAGTTTTAAGTCTTCGAACGTTAGCATCTCCTCCTCCAATATCTCCTTGTATAGTTCAGCTGCATCGCTAGATAGTTCTATATCCTCACCTATTACGGGTGCTAGAGGTCTTGTTCCATCCCATTTTTCGCCTTTTATCTTCTCTTTAACATTCCCATAGTAGTAAATCCTTTTATTGATATATTGGTTGAAAAGGTATGCTTGTAAAGCTGAAGCAAAAAGTCGCAACAGTTCAAAGGGTGGCTTTACATGTTGTGGTGAGCGTACCCTATTTAGCAGTTGTAATAATCTTCTTTCTGGATTCAAACTTGGCGTCTTCTCTAGCCTAGACCTTATACTGTCCATTTTCTCATCTGGATAAGGTTCAAATAATAATTCTCGAATATACAGTGAAGGTGATATTAGCATTAAAAGGCCTACAGTGTGGGTATTGGGTCTACGTGTGCCGAATCTTTGGTATCCGTAGTAAGCTAATAGATTGATTTCTTGCTTATCAAATTTTTTAATTTCTTCGACATTGGACCCCTCTACACATATGTAGAAAGTATTTCCACGAAGTAATCCGGGCTTTAACATAGTTAATGCATAGCCTATAAATCTCATCCACAAGTTCTTCGTCTGTGTACCTACTCTGATAATCTTCGGGAGTTTCTTGCGAATGCATTGTAAATCTATTGTCACGTACTGAAGTGTTGTGGCTTCAGCATCTTTTAAACCAGCGTAACTTATGCAACGTCGTTGTATTCCCAAAAAGGTTGCTAAAAGATTTATTGCATCTAATGTAGAAATATTTCTTTTAACCATTACATAAACAGCAGCTTTAGCATTTGCAGACTGTGTGAATATGTTATGAGGCTGTTCAACGACTATGAAATGGTATATCCTCGGTTCTACTATGCGCAATTTTGTTTCAAAGCATAAACTCTTGTAACGCATTCCTAAAAGTTTGTCAAGAGGATCTTGAGAGATACAATACATTTTCTACAGCCTAGTTTAAAGCAGTTTAAGTCGGCCAGTGACCCTGTCTATGAGAGGTGCTGGACCAGGACCTATAGCAGCACAGGTTATCGTGCCTGGCTCTAACTCTGTACGTCCTGCATCTTTGATTATAGCAACTGGGAGATGAAGTTTTCTAGCTTCTTCGGCTAACTTTAAAAGTTCGTTTAAATTTTCAACTTTTAACACAACTTTTTTCTGCCCTTGCTCAAGCCAGCACTTTAACCATGCTTGCCATTCGCTATCTCTAGACTCCAATATCTCTATAACAGTTGTAACGGCTGCATGTGCCACTTGTGCAGCCAGCTTTCCTTTACTCATTTGCAGATCCATTCTAACCACTATGGATTGCTTGTATTCCACATCACATTTCACGGTCATGGTCTATTACCACCTTCTAAACATGTTCCTCTATAAAAATAAGTTTAATAGTGTAAGCTGTTAGAAATGCCGTTTCGGGATGAATCGTGGCGGCAACTGAGCCAAAGATAAGCATTGAAGAAAAGACTGTTGTTCCAATCTGTAGTAGTTGTAATAGACCTATAACTCCTTGGGAGCGTGGTGTAGCGTTTCGATGTCCAAACTGTGGCGAAGTAATCATTTGGCGTTGTAGTAAGTGTAGGAAGATGAGCGTAGAGTATAAGTGCCCGAAGTGCGGTTTTGTTGGACCGTAGCTAGACTCTGGTGAGAGAAGTGGCAAAGGTCTTGGCTTTAGTTAAAGTGTATCCAGCTGATGTGAATGTAAACCTTGAAGAGCTCGTTAAAAAGATTAAAGAGAAATTGCCAGAAGGTCACGAGGTGACAAGGTACGATAAAGAGCCTATAGCATTTGGCCTCTATGCACTACGCCTCTACATTGTACTACCAGAAGAAATTGAGGGTGGCACAAGTAAACTAGAAGATATCATTAAGGGTATTGATGGTGTGGAAGAGGTGGAAGTTGAGGCTGTACACAGACTTTCACAATTCTAACTTTCTTAAGAAATTTTGAAAATGTTCAACTGAGCTTTCATTGTCGATCCCACAAAATTCTCGATTTTTCTCCATCCTAATTGATGGTATTGGTGTAAGGGTATAGGTAGATAAGTGGGGGGTGTTCTGGAAGAAAGGTTTGGGGGTATCTTGGCAGGTATACAGCGCAGTACTAGTAGCAAGAAACGTGAAGTTGTACTTAGGGTTGCTGAAGCAAAACAGAAAGATGTGGGTCGTGGCAAGGTAAGGATAGACATAAACATTCTGCGTATGATAGGTGTTGAACCAGGCGATGTTGTAGAGATTGAGGGTAGGAGAAAAACAGCAGCTATTGCATGGCCAGGTTACCCTGAAGATCAAGGGCTAGACATTATACGCATGGACGGTCTAATTAGAAAGAATGCTGGAGTTAGTATAGGCGAGAAAGTTATTGTTAGAAAAGCAGATGCAAAACCTGCAACACTTGTTAAACTTGCTCCAGCTAATTTCAACATCGCCGTTGATCCAGGATTTGTCAATTATGTGCGCAAACGCCTCTTAAACTATCCTGTTGTTGAAGGAGATACAGTAATGATACCAGTACTTAGCCAAGCAATACCGTTTATTGTTGTTCAGACAAAACCACAAGGTGTTGTTATAATAACCCACGATACACAAATAGTTGTGCTGGAACGTCCGATAGAAACAACAGGTATTCCAAGAGTGACCTACGAAGATATTGGCGGCATGAAAGAGATCATAGAGAAGGTTAGGGAGCTGGTAGAACTGCCGTTGAAACATCCAGAACTCTTTAAGAGATTGGGCATCGAGCCTCCAAAGGGCGTGTTGTTAATTGGTCCACCGGGTGTAGGTAAAACGCTTCTCGCAAAAGCTATAGCTAACGAGACAAATGCATACTTCATCGCTATTAATGGTCCAGAGATAATGAGCAAGTACTATGGTGAGAGCGAGCAAAGGTTGAGAGAGATATTCGAGGAGGCTAAGAAGCATGCACCGGCTATAATATTTATAGATGAGATAGACGCGATAGCTCCTAAGAGAGACGAGGTTGTGGGTGAAGTAGAGCGTCGTGTTGTTGCGCAGTTGCTAGCTTTAATGGATGGTTTAGAGTCTAGAGGCGATGTGATAGTTATAGCGGCAACTAATAGGCCAAATGCGCTAGATCCAGCATTACGTAGACCTGGCAGATTTGATCGTGAGATAGAAATACCATTGCCAGACAAAAAAGGTAGACTTGAAATCCTCCAAATACATACACGCAATATGCCATTAGCAGATGATGTGGATCTTGAAAGATTAGCTGAAATGACAAGAGGATTTACGGGTGCAGATCTAGCAGCTCTATGTAGAGAAGCAGCAATGCATGCATTAAGGCGATATCTTCCTCTAATAGACCTTACGCAGGACAGGATACCTCCCGAAGTGCTCGAAAAAATAGAGGTTAGAATGGAAGACTTCTTAGCAGCGCTTCGAGAGATTGTGCCTAGTGGCCTACGTGAAATATACATTGAGGTTCCAGAAGTCCATTGGGACGATATTGGTGGTTTAGAGGAGGTTAAGCAGCAGCTTAGAGAAGCTGTAGAGTGGCCACTCAAACACCCAGA
>DQUB01000156.1 GCA_015662475.1 Pyrodictium sp. | reverse complement strand
AGAGACTGAAGTGAAGATATTGAGGAAGGTAGGCTTCTTCCCAGCAATACAAGAGGCAAGCGGTGTGATACCAGAAGGACCTCTCAAAATACTTGTTGAGGGTGTCAACAGACAACTCTCTACAAAAGACGCGCTAGTCGCAATGATACCAAGTCTAGGACCTAAAGGTGGTGAGTTTAAAGAGATATACATCACAGCATTTAAAGAAATAGTGTTGCATGGAAAAGACCCCGCAACAGTGACAAAGCAGCTAAAAGAAAAACTCTTAAAACTATTCGAGGAAACAGGAGCACCTCTACCACCACCTGACAGTCAGTAATAGCCATATGAGACCAAACCAGCACGTTCTAAGCATGCGGGGGTTCGTATGTCCCAATACAAGCTTTTTTCGCGAAAACGGTTTCTGCAGACGAGAACTCTTGTGCTGGAAATCGACAAGGTTATGCCTTACCTACTTGTTGCACCTGCACTGGCCTACCTGCTCTTCTTCATAGGCTACCCGTTGGTAGATGGTGTTAGACTAGCCTTTTTCACAGAAGATGGTAGGTTTACCCTGGAAAACCTGGACTACCTTCTAAATAGCCCGCTTTCTCGCTTCAAAGACGCGCTCGTATACACTTTAGTCATAACCGGAATTGTCGTTTCAATAGAATTTGTACTAGCTCTACTACTAGCATTCTTCTTCAACTATGTTAGGTTTAGAGGAAGAAATGCTGCAATCTACATAGTCGTGCTACCTCTAACCATTAGCGATGTTGCAGCAGGCCTCATATGGTACTCTATGTTGACAAGCAATGGTTTTGTAAACAAGCTCCTCTTAAACCTCGGAATTATAAGCTCTCCAATAGAATTCTTTGGATGGCAACATAGGAACATGGAGCTGCTTGCAATTATAATCACGGAGATTTGGAGGAGCACAGCTATAGTGTTTATAATACTGCTTGCAGGTTTACAGTTGATTAGCCGCGACCATATAGAAGCTGCAGAAGTCTTCGGTGCAACCCCCTTGCAGAGGCTACGCTATATAGTCTTCCCACTACTTCTACCAAGCATACAAGTTGCTCTAATCATTAGAACTCTCTTCTCACTACAAATCTTTGGAGATGTGTGGATTCTTGCTGGTCGTGATATACCGGTTCTTGCTGGAGAAGCATACTATGAGCAGGTTGTGCTCCACCATACGGGTGTAGCGGCTCTATATGCACTGATAATAGCGGCTATATCGATGGCTCTCGGCCTCTTCTACATCAAGGTTTTCCGACCCAAATACCTTGAAGTGAGGTGAACAGCCATGTTCTCTCATACGGTGAACCCGTTGTGGTGGACTATTAGGGGCTTGCTAGTTGCAGCATGTGTAGCAACAGTTGTAGCTTGGGTGCTTGTACCAATACTCATATCCATACTCTACGCGTTTGCTGATCCAAGCGAATATTATGACCCATCGAAGATCATACCATTGAAGTTCACGTTGGCCCATCTACAACAACTTCTAGCGTTAGGAGCTCAGAAAGCAGCTATCAACAGCATTATAGTGGCATTGCTTACAATAGCTATTAGCTTTGCACTAGGGTTACCAGCAGGATATGCTCTCGCAAGATTTGTTTTCCCAGGACGAGACATTCTCAAACTCGTCATTATCGGGCTTAGAATGTTCCCAGTAGTGGTTATAGCAGTTCCACTTGCAACCCTCTATATCAGAATAGGTCTTTACGACACATTGCTAGGACTAGCTCTTGCACACACAGCAATGGCTCTACCATTTGTAGTGCTTGTAACCTCTGGAATCTTCGCCAGTGTTCCAAGAGAGCTTGAAGAGGCTGGACTTGTCTTTGGCCTAACAAGACTTGGCTCCTTTTTCAGGATAACCCTTCCTATGGCTGCACCAGGACTAGCTGCAGCTGCAATATTCACTTTCATCATGTCTTGGAACGAGGTGCTCATAGCATCGATACTAACAACATTTAATCGTCCTCTCACAGCATTCGTTCTAACTTCTGCAATGGCTGCACCAGACTTCATAAAATTTGCAGCTGCTTTCATCATAGTCTTGCCCGCGATGGTGTTCGTCTTTATCGCGAGAAGATACTTGATAGCCATGTGGGGTATAACTTTGAGGTGATATGCATGGTGGATGTACATCTTAGAAGTGTTACTAAAAGGTTTGGTCGTGTTGTTGCTGTAGACTCTATAGACTTGGATGTGGAAGATGGAGAGTTTATGGTTCTACTAGGACCTAGCGGTTGTGGGAAGACTACAACTCTACGCCTTATAGCGGGTCTCGAGAAGCCGGATAAAGGGAGAATATACTTTGGAGACCGAGATGTTACAATGTTGCCTCCGAGAAAGCGTAATGTCTCAATGGTCTTCCAAAGCTATGCCTTGTGGCCTCACATGAAGGTGTTCGACAACATAGCGTTTCCATTGAAGGTGAAGAAGTATCCACCTGAAGAGATTAGAAGACGTGTTCGTTGGGCTGCTGAACTCCTACAGATAGAAGATCTGCTGGATAGGTATCCAGCGCAGCTTAGTGGTGGTCAGCAACAGAGAGTTGCAGTTGCAAGAGCCATAGTAGTAGAACCAGATGTACTACTTATGGACGAACCTCTAAGCAACCTAGATGCAGTGTTGCGTGTTCGCATGAGAAGTGAGCTTAAAAAGCTTCAAAGGAAACTTGGTGTGACAACAATATACGTTACACATGATCAGGTAGAAGCTATGACTATGGGCGATCGAATAGCCGTTATGAATAGAGGTAGAATAGTCCAGGTTGGTACACCTGAAGAGGTCTACTCTAAGCCCAAAAACCTGTTTGTTGCGGGGTTCATTGGGAGTCCTCAAATGAACTTTGTGCATGTCAAGATAGAGGAGGATGATAGTGGCAGTCTAGCTTTTGTTGCTGAAGGCTTGAAAGTGCCAGTGCCAAAAGACTATGAAAAGATTTTGGCAGAGTATAGAGGGGCTAGAGTAGTTCTAGGCATTAGACCCGAACACATATACTT
>DQUB01000208.1 GCA_015662475.1 Pyrodictium sp. | reverse complement strand
AGTCTTTTACTAGCTTTCTCCCAAGCCTCCAAGTAGTAGTCGACAAGCTTACTACACTCTTCAACAAATTTTTCAACGCCAAAACTCTCGATATCTTTTTTAGACTTAAACCCAAGCTTTTTCTCAACCTCAATCTCGACAGGAAGTCCCTGTGTATCCCACCCAGCTTGATCCCAAACACGATAGCCAAGCATTCTATAAAATCGAAGCTTTACATCTTTAAAGGTGCGCCCTCTAGCATGACCTACATGCATAAACCCATTAGTAGTTGGTGGTCCTTCTAGGAAGGCAAAAATAGGCGCATTCTTTCTCTCATCCCACACCCTCTTCTTGACAAGATAGTATATCTTGTTCTTCTCCCAGTACTCTAACACCTGCTCTTCAACTTTTAGAGGATCATATTGCTTCTTTCGAATAAGCTGTACATCGAATAATTTTGACCACCTCCACATAGAAGACCTTGACGGTATTCCAATCGACTGCAACGGGGTAGAACCACTATTAATAGTTTGACTTCTTAAAACCACATAAATGTTTCAAAAGATCTTCCTCAACAGGATGTAGACGCGGGTGTGCAACAATTAAAGTGTGTGGTGGTGGTGGAAATTCGGAAGCGAGTATGTCTTCTAGACGACCGGCGACACATTTTTGATCGCTAAAACCGGCTCTTGCAACACCAACCATTACAGCTTCTCTAAGTCTTTTCGAGAAAGATTCGCCCATCTCCTCAGCAAGCTCGAACAACAACTTTGCACCAGTCTTAACATCCATAATCTTTCCCTGATCAACTCTAAAGTCGAGAAGAACAAGTGTGTGTAAGCCTCGCTCAAGGTTATCTACTACAACTTCGACCGTTGAATATGGCTTGTAATGTTCTTCGGGGAAAACAAGTGTTATAGGGCGACCAAATCTATACCAACTAAGTCCTGTAACAGCAATGACAAGTTGGAGTCCAGAAACAGCTGGTATAACTTCGACCTTAACACCTTGTTTTAGAGCTTCAAGACGCAATGCATTATGTGTTGTAGCAGTAAGTGGGTCGCCTGCAACAAGCACAACTATGTTAGCATGTTTTGCCTCATCAACAATCTTGTGGGAAAGATCTTCAAGATGTTTTCGCGAAGCCTTTACAACCTCTGCTCTAGGTGCGAGTAGTTTTACAAGTTTAAGGTCAAGACCTTCAGCAAAACTTGTGTAGGTATCAACATATACTTTATCCGCGCAAGCGAGAGCTTGAAGAGCGGCAATACTTAAAAAACGAGCTGAAGGGCCAAATCCCACCAAGTACAGCAAACGTTTTCACCTTCACCTACCACCTTAACGTATCTCATGTAGACCGTATATACGACAATATCAACATTATGAGTAGAGCTAGGTCAAGCGGAGTAATACAGAGACATACTGTTACACCTTGCCCACTTATCAGCTGTCTTAGCAAGAGCGATATCTCCAAGCTAAGCGCCATTAGATACAATGTAAAGCTTATCTTTTTAAACTCCTCGTACCAGACAGTCATGCTTTAACACCATATGGTTTAGAGTATCATGAGCAATAGTATGGAGAGCACCAGCATTACTAGAGATACTCTACTATCAAGCTCGCTTGGTGGTATTATCAGAGGCTTTGCAGTCTCAGTTGTTTTAGGAGTCTCAGTAGCAGTTTCCGTCTCGGTCTTTGTAGTTGTAGTAGTTGTCTTCTCCGTTGTCGTAGTTGTTTCTGTTTCTGTTGTTGTGGTTGTCGTAGTTGGTTTCTCTGCTTCAACAATGAACGATTTTGACGAGTATTTGTTATTTGTAGCGTAGTCTAGTAATGTGACAATGTATATACCAGCTGCCTCAATAGTATCACGTGTTCTGATAACCATTTTGAATTGGCCGTTAGAATCTGTTTTTATAAGCATAACCCTTTTGTTATGTTGAAGATATTCGTCTAAGATTGTGCCTGTCTTAACTTCTACAATCTCGACTAATTGTGATATGTCAATTTGCGTATCATTTGTGTACTCTATAACTAATCTATAGATTGATGATGGGTTTGCTTGTACGGTAATGGTTATGTTTTCGGTTAAATAGTACACGTCTTTATCTGTTGTTACGGTAGGCGATGCTGCGTAAGCAACTAATGCTAGAGATATGCTTGTGGCAATTAATAACATGAACAAAAGTTTCTTTTGACTGCCCAATTAGACCACCACTCTCACACGTATTACTCGTGGATACGTGTTTGTTGTGACTACACTTAACGGTTACGATTCGAAGTTAAGACTCTGAAGGGTTAAGAAGAGAAGGTTGGGGATAGGATGCTTCGTGCAGCATATGGTCGTGTATGTTCTCTACTACCCAGGCTTTGCCCAAAACCTCTTCCAAAACACTATGCATTACTCAGCGCTGTACATGTTGCTAAAGCACGCATACTGGTAAAGTGTATGGGGTGTGTGGAAGAGCCGTCTATTGTTAGGGATGCTGAGGCCAAGGCGTTGCAGTCTAAAGGGTGTAGAGGGTGTGGTGCACCAGCTCGCATTGTAGACGATGAGTATGAGATAATGGTTAATGGTCAATCAGCCCTTCTTAGAATAGGAGGTGTTTTTAGCTATTGTAAACGTTGTTATTTTGCGAGGAGGCTTGTGGGTGATGAGAATGAGTTGAAGTCTTGGCTTGCAAGGATAAATGGGGTACCACTACATGTTGTTGAAGAGGTTTTGGTAGAAGCTAAGCGTGTGAGAGCAGAACTTGAGAGGTTGAGATGGCAGGTTAATCTTAGCATTGAGGGTGGTGATCTTGGCTGTATCGAGAAGATTTTAGAGGTGCTGTTGAATAGTAGGGGTTTGCTGCGTTTAGATGGTACTAGGCTTGTAGTGGGGAAAACTGTTGGGCATGAAGTTTGTAGCTTTCCTGGAATAGAAGCTTATCAATATCTATTGCGGAAGCTTGGTTGGCGTGTAAACGATGAAAAGCTTGTTGAGATAGCAATAAACGTCTCGCTACTAAGTAGAGCTAGAGCAGCCATAGTCGCTACGGTAGGTGAAGAGCTGCAGATTGAGCTTGCTAGAAAATTGTTGGCGGGATTAACACCTCCTAGCGGAGTAGAGGTTAGAATTGAGGTGTTTAGATCGCCAGGAAGTCTAGAATTAGCTTTAGCTTGCCCCTTCGATCAGCTGGTACTTGAGTCTGCACTACGCTTTCTAGAGAAGTTCGTAGGTTTTGGAGAGTATGTACTCTTGATAGATGCTCCATGGGGTATTGTTGAGATTGCAAAGTTGAGCCTCTAGACTATTTGACGTAGTATTATCGGGTCTTCCAGCTTAACCATAGCCTGTTATCGAGCCTATACAGCGGTGGGTACGAATGCCTGGAGTAGAGACATTTGTAAAAGCTTGGCTACCAAACAACAAGTCTAGCCTGACTGAAAAGTTGAAGGATAAGTTTGCCACACAACAACCTATAAAGTACAAGCTAACAATAGCACTTTACAAGCTAAAGACTCAGACCAGCAAGCTAGACTACATGATAGCAAAGATGAAGGAGAGAGATGCTCAACTATTTGAAAAGGTTGTACAGGCTCAGATGGAGAAGGATAGTGCGAGAGCAGCAATGTATGCTGCAGAAGTTGCTGAGATAAGAAAGCTTGTCAAAGCGCTAATGACAGCAAGATTGGCGCTTGAAAGAGTTGCTCTTAGACTTGAAACGATAATGGCTATGGGCGACGCACTAGTAGGCATTGCACCGGTAGTAAGTGTGATCAAAGACCTTAGGAAGTACTTGCTGGGTATTGTGCCAGAAATTGGACTTGAGCTAACAGAGATTGGAGAACTGCTAGAAGGTATCGTAACAGAGACTGGTGAGCTATCTGGAGCATTCCCAGCACCAACAGTACACAGTGAAGAAGCTAAGAAGATATTAGAAGAGGCAGCAGCTATTGCTGAGCAGAGGCTAAAAGCAGAGTTCCCAGAACTACCAACAACAGTACCTTCTGGCGAAAAACAAGCGCAAAAGTGATTTTAGCTTGATGGGCTAGCCAGTTTTCTTCTCAAACCACAATTTTTCTAGTATGGTTTTCCTTGCCTTCAAATTCTTTCAACAGCATGTCTAGGTTGTTGTGGAAACAGCTCCATTTGAGCGTATGGCAGGTTGGACCTAAAGGTTCTACTCTCAAGAGAAGTGCATCGAGATCACAGTCGACAATAACATCGATTACACGCAGCTTATTACCGCTTGTCTCTCCTTTCATCCAAACCTTTTTCCTACTAAGACTCCAAAAGTGTGCATAACCTGTTGTCAAAGTTAGTATGACAGCTTCTCTATTCATGGAGGCCACCATCAGCACTTGGTTTGTAGTAGCTTCTTGGACTACAGCTATAACTGTACTGTCTTGATGTCTGTAGTTGAGCTTATTTGCTATCTTCTCAGCTAGATGATGAGGTAGTGGAGGTTTTAATGGCAAGAGTCAAAACCTCCCACGCAGATACATCTTGAGCCTAGATAGTAGTCTGAGGCCAGCTTCTCCACTCTTCTCTGGATGGAATTGCGTGCCTGCTATCGGCGGCCTCCATACAATAGCTGGAAATGTATCGCCATCGTACGTGGATATTGCGCAAATATGCGTCTTTTCACGCGGTCTTACAACATATCCGTGTGCAAAATAGAAGTAGTCTTCTTCCTCGAGAAGAGGGCACAAACCTAATGGTTTTACACTTGTCCAAGCTATGTGGGGTTTCTTTCTCGAGTATAGCTCATCTACAACTCCCGGTAGTAGTCCTAGACCTCTAGTCCAAGTATTGTTTTCCCAGCTCCCCTCATAGAATAGTTGCATGCCTAAACAGATGCCAAAGAGAAATGTTCCAGATTCGAGTGCGTCGAATATATAATGTTTTACTGGTTCTAAAAACCTCATTGCAGTTGGATAGGCGCCCATGCCGGGTAAGACTAGAAGATCGTAGAGTACCGCTTTGCGTAGCATTGAAGGCTCGTCTAGCACATCTACGCTAAACCCGATCTTCCGTAAGCTTGAAGAAATGCTGTATATGTTACCGACGCCGTACTTGACAAGTGCGACTCTCATGCCTTCTCACCAGCTCTCTTGCAACCTCTCTTATATCAACTCCTTTTAGGGCGAGAGCAACTATGAGATGGTATAGCAGATCAGCAGCTTCTTCAACAACACGTTGTCTAGAACCAATCAACAATTCAATACCGAGCTCACCACACTCTTCCAACACCTTCTTCACAGCAAACGACAATCCTTGCTTGGCTATGGCTGCCGTGTAAGAGTTTGGCTTAGGATTCCTAATCCTATCTAGAACAACCTCGTAGAGGTAGTCGAGAAAACCTAGTGTTGCATTCACAGTCCTCACCTTGCAAACCTCTCTAAGCTATCTCTATGAAAGCTAAACCCTTCTACTTCAGCAATCACCTTTGCAGCTTCTACAAGCTCTTTTACAGTTTTAGAGTCTAGAACCTCTGTAATAGCAACAAGTTTTACAAAGTCGTAGGTTGTCAATCCTCCTCTCCACCTAGCACTTCCACTAGTTGGAAGTACGTGGCTAGGGCCAGCGCTGAAGTCTGTAAGAGCTACTGGCATATTTACAGCTACAGCACCAGCATTCTCAACCATGTCTATAAGTTGGCTAGCGTTTTCACCAACAAGTTCTAGGTGTTCGGGAGCAACAATGTTTGCAAATTTAACGCATTCCTCAAGAGAGTTCAACACAAACACATAGATACTCCCAATCTCACCATCTTTGCCCCTTGCCAGCAAAGCTATTTTGTCTACAACGTTTAGAGCTAGCTCTCGACTATCAGTGGCAAAAATGCCTATACTCAAAATACCATGTTCTGCCTGAGCTAGAAGGTCTAAGGCTAGCTGATCAACATCTTTTTGCGCATCTTTACCGGCAACAACCATGATCTCTGAAGGGCCTGCCAGCATATCTATGCCAACATCTCGAGACACCAAGTACTTTGCAGCAACAACATAGAAGTTGCCAGGTCCAACAATCTTATTGACAGGTTCAATATATGGTCTAGCGCCATATGCTAGTGCGGCAATAGCTTGAGCACCGCCTATCGCATACACTATATCTGCACCAGCAAGATATGCTGCAGCAAGGATTACAGGATGTGCTAGAAAATCTCCATAGGGGCGTGGTGGAGTTGCAACAGCAACACGTTGTACTCCAACAACTTTAGCTGGTACAACAGTCATTATAGCTGATGAGGGGTAAGGGTGTGCACCTCCAGGCACGTAGACACCAACGCTTGCCAATGGTATGGGTTTTAAAACTATCCTGATACCGCGACGTCTATTCTCGTAGACCAACTCTCTAGGTTTTATCGCCTCATGATACTCTCTTACACTGTCTATAGCCACTTCTAAAGCCCACCTAACCTCCTCTCCAACAACATCCAATGCTTCTCCAAGTTTTTCGCGAGACACTCTAGGATCAACCACATCTACTCTGTCAAACTTTAGAGTATACTCTTTAACAGCCTCCCAACCACGTCTTCTAACATCATCAACAATAGGTTTAACACGCTCAACATAGACACTAATATCGTTTCTAAACTCTCTCTTCAACATCGCATAGGCTTCTTCGGCAGTTTCAGCGTAGAAGAGGTGAATGCCATGCACTACATCCTCACCTCGATACCATGTCTAGCAAGAAAATCTTTCACTTCACGAATAGTGTAGATGCGATAGTGGAAAATACTGGCTGCGAGTGCAGCATCTGCTCCCGCTTTAAATGCTTCGAGGAAATGTTGTGGGTTGCCAGCACCACCACTAGCAATTACCGGTATATTCACTGTTGACGTTATAGCACGTATAAGCTCTACATCATACCCTTTTCTTGTTCCATCCATGTCTATGCTTGTTAGCAGAATTTCGCCAGCACCAAGCTCTTGCACCTTTACAGCCCACTCAACAGCATTTAAAGGTGTAGGTCTTCTACCACCTACTATGTAGACACGCCACCCAAAACCAGGCTCTCGTTTAGCGTCAATAGCAACAACAACCGTAGGACTACCATATTCTTCTGCAGCTCTGCGCACTAGCTCCGGGTTTCTAACAGCCCAAGTGTTTATCGATACCTTGTCAGCACCACTATCCAATAGTTTTCCAAAATCTTCTAAACTTCTAACACCTCCACCAACTGTTAGAGGTATAGTCAAGACACTAGCTGTGTCGCGAACAACTTTGTAGAAGATTGGTCTATCCTCAACACTTGCCGTGATATCCAGGAACACTATCTCGTCAGCCCCCTCTTCCTCGTAGCGTGCAGCGAGCTCGACAGGATCACCGGCATCTCGCAAGTCTTTAAAGCGAACACCCTTTACCACACGACCCTTATCAACATCTAGACATGGAATTATACGTTTTGCGCTACCCAAAACAACAGTCACCCTAGAACTCCTTTGAGGCTAAGAGGCTGGGATGAGTTAAGTGGTTCAAGTGCGCTTTTCATAGCCATGCCCAAAGCCTTGAAAGAGGCTTCAACAACATGATGGGCATTTACACCTCTAAGACTGTATATGTGTATTGTGGCTCCTAACCTCCAAGCTAAAGCTTCGACGAAGTGAGCTAGTAGAATGCCATCTATACCCTCGACAGAGCCTAGCCTCTCAAAGTCTGTCACAGCCGTTGGCCTGTGAGAGTAGTCGAATGCAGCTATGACAAGAGCATCATCCATAGGCACCACGGCCCACCCATACCTTCTAACTGTGACACCTTCTGTAGCCTTGCGAATGGCTTCTCCAAGAACTAACCCAACATCCTCTATCAGATGGTGAGGTACTACATGTCCTGTGTAACTAGCTTCAACAACTGCGTTAGCCTTCATGTAGTAGAGGAGAGTTTCAAGTAGATGGTTGAATAGGCTAATCGGCGTTTTGACTACAACTTTACCCTCTCCATCAAGTTCCAATGCTACTCTGACCAGTGTTTCCCTTGTCCGTCTTTCGATGGAGGCTTTCCTACCCACTACCTCTTCACCTCCAATCTTGTATCACCATGCCAGAAGACGGGGTTTACACCAAGCTTTCCCAGGTAAAACGCCATGCCAACTATAACAGCATCAACGCCTATGCTAGCTAGAGTTCTAAGATCAGCATCGTCTTTGACACCTCCAGCATATTCTACAACTCTCTTTGTAAGTGAGCGTGCTTGTGCGGCAAGAGGTGTACAAGCGCCAACACCTTGCCCCTCTACATCAATGCACGTTACTAAATAGCCATAGATTTTGAAGGCTTCAAGAAGCTTGAATGCATCATAGAGGGTGAGTTCTGTAGTACTTCTCCACCCTCTAACAGCAACTCTTCCAGCTTTAACATCGATTGATGCAAGAACATGTACTCCTATATCACTGACTTCTTCGAGAATCGATGGATTTTCAGTCCATGCAGTTCCAATAACCAGTATGTCTGCACCATTCCAGTAAGCTTTCAGAGCACTTTCAACGGTTCTAATGCCACCGCCAAACTGTATGAGTAGATCATCGCCCACCTCTCTTCTAAGCTGTTTGACTAGCCAGAGGTTTACAGGTTCACCTCTCTCAGCACCATCTAGATCGACAATATGTATTACTCTTGCACCCATTTCCCAGAGCTTAACACCGATTTTTAGCGGATCTCCAAGCTTAAACCCAGTTCCTTTAACACCGCCAATTCGCTTAACAGCAACCCCTCTCTCAACATCTATGCTTGGCACCATTATCATGGTATCAGCCTCTCCACATTCAAAACAAGGATATCGCGAGCACCAGCACGTTTTGCTTCGAGAAGTACGTGTGCTAGCTCATCTTCTCTTACAGCAGTGATAACCTCCCACATAGGCTCTTTAGCACCCTCAATTCTCGATATACTGGGTCCAGCCATAGCCGGCAAGACGCTTAGCACTTTCTCTAGGCATCTATCGGGTACATTCATCATGACAAGTTTCAGCTTTCTTGCTCTCACTACAGATGCTATTATCTCGACAACATCCATAACATCGCTTTTAACCTCCTTTGGCACTATTAGCTTGACACTTGTCTCTAGAACAGTGTCTATGGGTTTTAACCCGTGTAGGCTAAGCGTTGTTCCTGTCGAAACAACATCTATGATAGCATCTGCGATGCCTAGCAGTGGCGTTATTTCTGCTGAGCCTGAAACCCTCACTATGCGTGCACAAATACCCTTTCTAGACACATAGTTAGTCGCTATTCGAACATACTTGGTCGCAATTCTAACCCCCCTTGGCAGTTCTTCTACGGTATCAGCATAGCCTTCTGGTACTGCCAACATTAGCTTAGCTCTGCCAATTTCAACATCAAGTACTTCTCTTACAGCAACACCAGCTTCGATTACATAATCGTGGCCAGCAAAACCAATGTCAACAGCTCCAGCTTCAACAGCTACCGGTATATCTTCGTGGCGTAAGAATACTATCACAGTGTCTGGATTGGGGGTTGGTGCGACTAGAACTCTAGTGTTATCGGGTGTGTATTGTGGTCCTAGCCCAGCTGCCTCAAGGAGCTTAATTATAGGGTCTCGAATACGACCTTTGTTTGGCACAGCGATCCTGGTCTTCGCTCTAAGCAAACTTTTAACCTGCTCAAGCCTGGTGAAGACTCATACCTCTAGCACCACAGTTTGCCCACACATGGCGAGGGTTAAAGAAGCTTAGCTCTAATAATCGTAGTACCCTATAACTGGTTGGTAGAGGGGGAAGTTCAGGTAGTGGCATGGTACTGGAAGTGGCGGCATGAAGTGGTAGAGTTAAAGCTTGTAGATAAAGTTGAACGGATTGAAGCACCGGTCTACAAGTCGGTAGGAGGTCCCATATTCAAGATTGCAATAACCACTGCATGTAGAATGGATTGTCTCTACTGCCCTTTTCGTGCTGGAAGTAGCTGTGCTAGAATCTTTTGGCAGCCAGAGAAGCTTGTTCGAGTGTTCATGACCCTTTATAGACATGGTGTTGTAAAAGGTATTTTTCTGACAAGTGGCTACTACAGCGATTCTGACAGGATTGTTGAACAGATGCTAGAGGTTGTTGAGAAACTCCGCAAGATAGGCTATAAAGGCTATGTACATGTGCGTTTGATGCCAGGTACGTCAAAACACCTCATTAGAGAAGCATTACGGTTATGTGATCGAGTAGGAATTAATGTTGAAGCTCCATCTAAACACCATTTTTCCGAGATAGCACCAAGCAAAGGTGATTGGAGGCATGATATCATCGATAGACTAGTCTACGCAGCTTCTATTGCGGGCAAACCAGACAAAGTTGATACGCAGTTTGTTGTGGGAGCTTCTGGTGAGAGTGATAGAGAGATTCTCGAAACAAGCTATTGGCTTATAGGCAGGGGTATTGGTAGACTACACTACAGTCCTTACACACCAATACCGGGGACACCTTTGGCCAGAAAGAGACCTCCAACACAATACGATAGAGTCTATAGACTTTACCAAGCATGGAGTCTAATGAGATACTATGGGTATAGCCTTGACCGCATAAAGCTAGCTCTTCGAGAAGATGGCATGTTGGTCAAAACAAGAGATTTGAAGCGTGTAATAGCGGAGCGTCTAGGTATTGGACGAGAATATCGTGTTGACCCGCTAGAGGCAAAGCTAGAAGAACTACTACTGGTACCCGGCATAGGGCCTCAAACAGCGCATAGGATTGTGGAAATGAGGGAGAAAGGCAGGCTTACACTAGACGTATTGAGGAGGATCTTGGGTGGTAGGTGGAGAAAGGCGGTAAGATATCTTGATCTAACGAGATTGCCTGGAAAACGCCTTCTATAACATCTTATTAGTCGAAAAGTTCTGCAAGTATTAGCTCTACAACCTTCCTTCTATCGCCGTGCAACGACCTATAGTAGTCTACTTCGTCGTCCACTTCAAACCATGGAAGTCCAGTGACATCTACAACACCAACTCTATAACCTCTCGATATAAGCTGGTTCCAGATGTCGTTGAGACTCATACATTCTGGGCATACAGCTACCTCGAAAATGGGGTCTCTAGCATCTTT
>DQUB01000143.1 GCA_015662475.1 Pyrodictium sp. | reverse complement strand
GTACTACCAATTTGCTGGAAAGACTGTTTCAGCTAGTGAGGTTAAAGAGTTGTTGAAGAGAAAGCTTGTTAAGCGAAAGGTTGTCGATAGAGTTGCGGTATGTCCAACATGTGGCAACACTCTAGTTAGATTGCGGCTGAGATGCCCCTACTGTAACAGCATAAACTTGGTTAACACGAGACTAGTACAACATACACTTTGCGGCCACACTGATCTGATGATAAGGTTCTACGACGAGGATAAAGAGGCTTGGATTTGCCCAAGCTGTGGAGCAACAATTGATCCTAGATCAGAGCTTGCCGATATAGGCTTGACCTACTACTGCTATGACTGTCAAAAGAATTTTAGTAGGCCGTTGATAAGAATCTATTGTCCAGTGTGTAAAACTGAGGCGCCTATGCACGAGGTGAAGTATGAGGCTGTATACTCGCTTACTCCTACGGATAAGGGTAGGAGAGTGATACTTGTTGCCACGGACATGGTTTATGCTGCAACACTAGCCTATAGAGAGAAAGGTGTAGAATTTGATCTTGACAAGGTTGTAGGGGTTACCGAGGCTGGTGTTGAAGTTCGCGTTGACATTAGTGGTGGTGGGTACTGTCTAGACTTCTACGACAACATAACATATGCTAACGCCATGAATATCGTTGTGAAGAAGAACTGGATAAAAGAGTGCAAGTATAGGGTTTATGCGAGAAACATAGATGCTGTTGCCGAAGGCATACTCAGCATAGGTGGTGTAGATTATGCCGCTCTAGATCTTCCGAGTAGCGTGTACCGAGACATACTTAAACTGTTAGGTGGGTAGCGGGGTGGCGAGAAGGACTTTTGAACCCGCCTAACTATATAATGTCGAGTTACCGACTGTTTCTAGGTGGGGGTTTCTGTGAGCGAGCAGGTTAGAGTCATAGACTACACATTCCTTAGAAACTTGGATGAGTGGGTAAAGTCACAGCGTCGTATACTGGAGACCTTCAAGAATGTTGAGAAGCGTGTAGAGTCTGGAGACCGTTTAGACCTCATAGTTGCCACACGTGCAGCATTCCAACACATGATGAGAACGATAAAAGCCTTTGACAATTGGCTGCAAGACCCAGTGATAATAGCTCACCTGTCAAAAGAGCAGCTGTTAGAAGTTTGGAAGACCATGGTAGAAGTGCTCGAGAAGCTGTTGGAGATAGACATTAAGCATACAAGTGAAGTTCGTGAGATGCTTGAGAAGCTTGCTAGAGATGGTAAGTTGAACCCACTAGTTGCAACAACTAGAACAGGTGAGGAGGAGACTGGTAGAAGACCACCTACACTAGCAATCTAGCAGTTGTCAACTACTATGTCCAGCACAACATCCGATGGTCTTTCAAGCTGGTTTACAAGTGGTGTTCTTCTCGAAATCCTGCCATTCAATAGGCTGTCTACAAACTCTTCCAACATTCTATCTGTGGGAGTGTGGTATAGAGGTGCTCCTAGTTTTTTGACTGCTTCATCAACAGCAAGTTTTTGGTAGTATAGTGTTGCTGCAGGGGTTCCTAGCAGGGCTGCCTCTCTAGCCATGCTAGCTCCGCCTGTGATAACAGCTTTTGCAAAAGCTACAAGATCAACTCCTGGCAAAGCTTCATCTGGCACTACCACGTTTCTAACTCCTTCAACAAGTTTTTTCTGTTCAGGATATCTTGGCAGGTATACCACCGTGTAACCTTCCTCGACAAGTTTCGACACTACCCTCTCCACATCTGGTCTTCGAAAACCTTTATAGTATGCTGCTTTGTACTCTGGCGGTCTAACGACAATGTAGTTGTATGGTTCGAGACCCAAACTCTCAACAAGCTCTTTTGAAGGCTGGTATGGCCCTAGGTATTCTATCTCGTCGAAGCCTCGAAAGGTTAGATGTTTGGTGTACGTGTCTAGCAGGTATCGTTTAAACAGTTTTGAGGGTATGAAGATGCTGTGTACCAGGTAGTCTGCTAGTGGTAGTGTGAGTCTATGCACGTAGACGCTGTGTGGGCTATCACTCAGTATGACTAGTGGTATTGAGAGTCCATAGGCTACACGAGCTCCTGAAGGGCTAGGATACATTATTGCAACACAAACTTTCCTCTTGGAGACCAGTCTTGCTAGCCTAGCAACACGTTCAGCGTCAGACTCAAGTTTGCTGCTGAGGTTAGCACCACCATACTCTCCAACAACTAGTGGTTCGATGCCCCAGCTTCTAGCAACTCCAATGCTGTAGTCGTAGTTTCTAACGGTTAGCAGTACTTTGAACCCTTCCTCTAGAAGTCTTCTAGCCATTGCTGCAAAGATGTGAGCTTGCTTAGGAGTTAGAGCGTCTAGCCAGACTTCTGCGTTGACCAGCTCTCTGCACCCCCTGCTATGGCTGCTAGCTTGTCGAAATGGGGTTTAGCGTAGCCGCCTAGAATCTCGATAGACTTCTCAACACCTATTACCGGTGCTCGTGGTAGAGGGTTAAGCCAGAGACTACGATACATATCCTCAACCACATCAACTTTAACCTCTTCCAAGTTCTTTGGAAGCATTTTCTTAGCCCGATACAGTGTTGCTGCTTCTTCAACGTTGTAGCGCCAAAGATGCTGTTCTAGATAGTCTTGGTATGGTATGCCTTTATCGGCATACCCTCTCAGCCTATAGGTTATCTTCAAAACCTCCTCTACAAGGCCTGGATCTGGAAGATGTTTCAACCAGTTTGGTGGGAACTCGTGCAGCGCTCTATAGGGGCACATTAGACATGCTACACGAGGATATCCTAGCAGGTAGTCTGGATGTATCAACCCTGTACGCCTAACTATCTTGGCTATGTCTAGGAGTGTTAGGGGGTAAACTGGTCTTATCATGCTGCCAGTCAATATTCTTGGTGTGCGCGACATGTGGTAGAGTCTTTTAAACCTCTTCCAAGCCTCTAGAAGCCTCTCCCCTTGCGCCACATAGTCTGGTTTGAACTCTTTCCTCTTCTTCTTGAGGGGTTTGAGTTTCTGATATGTGCACCAGCGCACGCCACGGTAGGGCAAACCAGCATTTTTTAGCCTAGAAGCCATGAAGTCTCGGTCTGTCTCGAGACATAGTATTTCAACGCCAAGCTTCCTAGCAGAGCACTCTGCAAATCTAGCGGAGTATTTGGGCTCTAGAGGCCAGACGTAGACGTAGGCTGCATAGACCTCTAAGCCTATCTTCCTACCAGCTTCAGCTAACACATATAATGCTGCAAGACTATCTTTACCACCGCTATAGTTTACCACTACTTTTCCAGGCTTGATCCCCTCGTTCAAAAGCTTCTCTGCAAGCCACTCCACATACTCGTCTACAGAGCCTATAGTGTAGACAGGTGGCCATGGTACATCGTCTATGTGTCGCCAGACAGTAACTACAACATCTCCAACGCGCAATGTTCTCGTCTTCTCGTCATAGTACTCTATAACGTTTACCCCATGTTCGCTATCCATCCAGAGTACAAGTTTCTCCAGCTTGCCCTCCCTGTTATAGAGTGCTGTGAAATCTCCACCAGAAACTATCCAAGCTACTATCTCGCCCTTAGAGCTGATCACAGGGTATCTCTCCATGGCCTTCTCCTCAGCCAACAGCTTGTCTTGCTAGTGCTTGTAGCATTGAGTCAAGTATTCTTGCTAATGGTGGTGGAAGAGTCTTAGGCTTTATGGCTATGAAGCCATAAACAAGTATTGATTTTGCCTCCTCTTCGCTAAACCCTTTGCTCTCCAAGTAGGCTATAGCATCCTCGCTTAACACGCCAATACTAGCCTCGTGGCTCAACTGGGCTTTAGGACTTCTAGCCACTATCTTAGGCACAGTCTCAACAGTTGCATCTCCAAGCAATAGAGCTTTACAATCGCTGTGCGACTCTATGTCAGCGTTTGCCTCAACCTCTACAAGGTTTAACGTGTAAGAGCCATGGTGTGCAAGAACTTTTGAGAGCACCTCTGCTCTAACACCTTCCCCCTCACCAACAACTCTAGCTCCCGTATAGACTTTGGATCCTTCAACAACTCTTATCACAGTGTCAAGGTGTAATCTAGCTCCTCTCCTCATGGTGAAAGAAGGTTTGCTAGCTATTCCAGCACCACTCGATATGTTGACGTAGTAGTATTCTAGCCTCGACTCTTCTCCCATGCTAACCTTGGTATAGGCTCTTAGGTAGAAGTTTTTCGGCCAACTATGAACCATTGTGTATGTTGCTTTTGCTCTTGGCTCGAGGTACAGCTCTGTAACCCCTACATGTACGCCATGCACACTAGCGCCACATGCGTAGAATAGGTCTACCTCTGCCCCCTCACCAACAACTATGACGTTGTGTACTGTTTGTGTTTCACCCTCCAATCCAACTCCATAGGCAACGTTTATTGGAGCTCTAACCTTCACGCCAGGAGGGATGTAGATGAACGTACCACCCTCGTAGAGTGCTGTTGCTGCGGTGTATCTGTCTAGGTCGGGGGGTAGAAGCCTCCAATAGTACTTCTCGATCCAAGGTATCTTCTTCAGAGCTTCTCTAAGAGGCATTATGATTACGCCAAGCTTCCTATAGGCTTCAGCAACACCAACATATACTATCTTATTGTCTGTCTGGGCAAACCCACCTGCACCACGTCTAGCTGTAACACCAAGCCTTTTCAAAGCATCAAGCTCTTCTCCCCAAGCTTCAACAGGCTCTAAAAGCTTTCCAAGTCCTGGGTCGAGGCCGAAGGAGGGGGGCTTGTCTAGAGCTCTTTCAGCTCTACGAACAACCTCTTCAATCCAACCCACATTCAACACCCTCCAGCAAAAACTTTATAGCCTTGCGAGAGTATCTTGTCGAGCACTCCCCGAGGATCGCCGGAGTAGACTAGCCTACCCCTGTAGAGCACGTGGAGTCTATCAACTCTCGAAAGCCTGCTAGCTATTGCACCACTATGAGTCACTATTAGTAGTGAAACACCCTGCTCTCTCACCTCGTCCAACACCTGTGCAAGTCTCGCAATGTTCTCGACATCAACGCCACTATCAACTTCATCTACGAGGAGCAGCTTAGGTTTAAGGAGGAGTGAGAGGAAGAGCTCTACTCGTCTCATCTCACCACCACTAAGTCTCCTGTGAACCTCTCTATCGAGAAGCTCGGCCACGCCAAGCTTTTCAGCAAGCGATCGATAGTCAACACCACTTCTCCGACTAATCTTCTCGGCCAGTTCTCGAACACTCACACCCTCAATACCGGGAGGATTTTGCCAAACTAGAACAATACCACGTCTAACCCTCTCCCATGCATGCAAACCAGTTATCTCCTCACCCTCGAATAGGATTCTGCCAGAAACAACCTCTACACCTCTAACACCCGCAATTGCCTTTAAAAGCGTCGACTTACCAGCACCATTAGGGCCCATCAGCAAGTGTACCTCGCCACTTTCAATCTCCAAACTAACATTATCGATGATCTTCCGACCACCAATACTAACATGCAAATTTTCAAGCTTTAAGAGGGGCAAGAGATGCGATCCCCACACACGAACCAGGAAAGTCCAAAAATAGACGTTTTCCGTAGATATTACAGTGGGTGTAGCCACAGTCTACCATGGTGGGGAAAGCCCCGCGGGCATAGCCAGCCGAAAACCTTGCATGTGGAACTAGGGGTGGACCGACACAATCCAATAACCCCACGTTCTGAGCAGAGTTCTACACTGTGAAGATCTCCTACTAGACCGCTTGAAACAGCTCATGGTGATTGTATAGAGTTAGGGTCTCGCAGAGAACCCCATAAAATCTTCCCTCTTTAGCGGTAGCTGTATGGTGTAGTGGGATGCCCAAGATAGTCTCTGTCGAAGCTCGTGTTGTCGAAATTCCTGTTAAAGGTGTTTTTAGAATAGCCTATTCGGAAACTCGTATAGCACGCACCTTGATAGTCAGAGTTGAGCTTGACAATGGCGTTTATGGTTTTGGAGAAGCTTCGCCAAGTCTTCACGTGACAGGAGAGACTGTTGAAGGTGCAAAGTCTTTTGTAGAGCTTGTTTCAGATGGGCTTCGAGGGCTAAGGCTTCCAGAGGAGTTGAATGTAGCTCTTAGAAGAGTCCACTTTCTAGACACATTCTCTTCTGCAAGAGCTGCACTCGAAACAGCATTGCTAGATGCAGCTGCTAGACATCTTGGCGTGCGTCTCGTTGATCTGCTTGGAGGCCCTCTCTACACCGAAATAGAGACCGATATCACTATCAGTCTTTCAACGCCAAAGGAGATGGCTAGACAGGCTGAAGAGTATGTTGGTAGAGGGTTTAGAATACTAAAGCTTAAACTGGGAGGCCCAGCTAGCCTAGATGTAGAGCGTGTTAGGGCTGTTAGAGAAGCTGTAGGCGATAGTGTTAGGATTAGAGTTGATGTAAACCAGGCTTGGAGTTTGAGAGAAGCTCTATGGGCAATACCTAAACTAGAAGAACTTGGAGTTGAGCTTGTAGAACAGCCAACACCAGCTTGGTGTTTAGAGTGTCTCGAGACGTTGTCGAAAACTTCAACAGTTCCTATTGCAGCTGACGAGTCTGCTAAAACGTTGAGAGACATTGTAAGGCTTGTGGCTAGAAAGGCTGTCGATGTAGTCAACATAAAGTTGGCGAAGATTGGCGGTCCTCTACAAGCTGTAACTGCAGCACGTGTAGCAGCTTCCGAGGGTGTTGAGGTAATGTATGGCTGTATGTTGGAGACAAGACTTGGCATTACAGCAGCTGCTTCTGCAGCATATGCTTCGCAAAACCTAGCCTACGTCGATCTAGACTCGCCACTGCTTCTCCAATCAGACCCTATTAGAGGCGGTGTCGAGTACCAAGGAGCTCTACTCAGACTGTCTGGAAAACCCGGACTTGGCATAGATGGTGTGGAGAGCTAGACTAGCTCTAACACTTTTTAAAAGTTTGATCCTGTTCAAGCTCTCTAATGGGGTGCTTGTCCCAGCAAATAGACAGCTTGGTTGAGAAGGCTAGAATCGCGTGTAAAACCTATTCTGAGTTTGTAAAAGCATTTGAGCGTATCAGACAGGGTGTTAGAGAGAGTGTTAAGGTCGTATCAAAAACTTGCAAAGCTCTGGAATACCGTGTCGAGACTAGAGAGTCGAAAATTGCCGAGCTCGTCGTGAGAGTTTCAGGAGGTATAGTGAAGCTGCAACTCACCTCACCTCTACCCCAAATTGTTGCTAGTGGGGTTGTCTGGAGTGCAGCAGAGCTGGTTTCCAGAATGCTTAGACGTAAAAGGTTCTTGGGAGAACTGGTAGCGGAATACTACTACGATGTTTCGACCGCTACACTAGAATAGCCCATGCATGCTACTCTCTACTAGCCATGGTTGAACGCGGTATGACCGATTTCCTGGAATTGGTCAAAAACCCCGCCTTTGTATACGGTGTTGTAACTCTCGCAATCCTCTACGGTGTTTCTGCTGCTTTAGCATTTCTAAGCGGCGATTCTAGAACAGCTGAGAGGATCATTAACAGCTACCTAAACCTGCTAACAATGCTCCTGCTTAGCGAGTTAACGGGGCTTCCCCTCGCACTACAAATACATATTGCACCAGGTGTTATGCTCGTACTTACAGGTGCTAGCTAGGTGATGTATATGGACTCATGCTCTCTATATGCTAAGATTATGGCTATAATGCTTGTATTAGAGCTTGCAACGATAGCACTACTGTTCGTCTTGTTCATGCAGATAAACACGCTACTAGCAGTACTCACAGCATAAACTATGTTTTACGCTGCATAGGATAGAGGGAGGGGGTGAGCCGAACACATGAGCGAAATGCTGTTAGGGCTTGGCTTGGTTACAGGGATATTGACAGGCTATACGTTGGTGCGCATACTAACCAATTCTACGATTTTCTTTTCACTGGTAATGTTCTTGATATCTATGGCGCTTATGGCAATGTACTTTCAGCAGGTAGGCGTGCTAGAAGCAACACTGCCACAGTTAAACAAGACAAAGTTGTACATATTGGTTGGAGAAGCCTTCAAACCAAACCTAGAGTCTGTTGAAGCTCTAAGTTTTGATGCACTGATAATAGGCGTACTACTAGGCATAGTATGGGCAACAACACGCTCCTAAGTAGACAACGTGTGAAACTGTTAACATTTCCATCTACAAACTTTTCGGAAGGGAAGAGTCACCGTTCTTCAAGCTGCTCGTCTCTAAACCCCCACTTTTCTGCAAGCTTCCAAGGATCGTCTATTGGGCATAGTGGATCGTCTCCCCAAGGATCGCCTGTCAACACTTTTGCTCTACTCCTAGAACCTCCACCGCATATCCGTCTGAACGGACACTTGCCGCATCGTGCTCCTCTTAGGTGGCGGTGTACCTCTAGATACGGTTTAAGTTTTGGATTGTTGGGGCTGATGATCTTGTCTAGCGGTGTTTTTCTAACATTGCCTATGTCCTCCCAGCCTATAAACTGGCATGGTTTTACACTTCCATCTGGGTAGATGCTCACAGATTTTCTACCACAGTCACCCTGTGCTTCTAGCATTTCGAGATACTGTTTGAAGTCTTCAGGTGTTTTTGACAGCATATCGGCTATCAGTATCCCCATGAAGTTTGAGCGTACAAGCTGTATCTCTAGTTTACCAGCATACTTCTTGGCTTCTTCAACGAGTGTATTGGCAAGCCATAGTAGCTGTTCCTTGGTTGGTAGCCAGTCTGCTATCTCTTCTCCACGCCCAACAGTGTCTAGTAGGTATAAGCTTACACGCTCTACACGATTCTCGACACACCATGCTAGAATTTCTGGCACCTCCTCTAT
>DQUB01000061.1 GCA_015662475.1 Pyrodictium sp. | reverse complement strand
TTAAGGTCGCTAATGCCGACAGCTGAACTGCTTGTCCTATCAACAAACGAGGCAAGTTCGAGCGAATACGTAGATTCTTTAACGAAAACTAGAGTAGTGCCTCTCTACAATTATCAGGCTGACTCGTACCATGCGATACCAGCTTTTCTCGAGGAAATAGGTGGTGTAGATGTTGTCCATTTACAGCACGAATATGGCATATACGGGTATGGTGTATCAATCCTCTCGGCTCTCGAGGAGATATGGGAGAAAAAGCTTGCAAAAGCCATAGTTGTAACGCTTCATACAGTCCATCACCCTTACACAAGGAGACCCAACGCCTTAAAATTCCAGTCAGCATTAAACAATCATTTCATTGATGCTGTAATAGTTCATAGCAAACTACAAGAGTTTGAGCTCCAGTTCCAGGGTATTAACCCCTCAAAAATCGTCCGCATACCCCACGGTACGCTCATCAACCCATACCTCGGCCTTTCTAGGGCAAGACTAGCCAAAGAACTTGGGCTAGACTCTGCTAGTTTTGGAGACCTGATACTTTCCACTCCAGGCTTTATGAGACCTGATAAAGGATTCGATATTCTCTTAGAGGCGGTAAAAGGTCTCAAAAGCTTTACCATTTTGGCGGCAGGTGAAGTCCAAGACCAGCGTCTCAAAGAGCTTCTTGAGAGCTCGCCAAATACAATAGTACTAGACCAATATCTATCAAAAACCAAGATGCTTAAGCTGATAGCCCTATCAGATGCAATAGTCCTACCTTACCGAGATAGACCGGGAGCATATTCTGTTAGTGGCATACTACACCTTGCTATGGGCAGCTTTAAACCGATAATTGGCACTAGAGTTCCTAGACTAATAGAACTCTACGATAATGCGCCTCAGATGACCATAACACCTGAAAATCCGGTAGAACTACGCAAAAAACTGGTTTGGTTGTCGCAAAACTATGAGCAAGCGTTGGTGTACATGGAGAGAATGTACTCTTACGCAGTAGGAACAGAGTGGCACGTTATAGCGAGAAAACATTTGCAGCTATATGCTGAACTGTCAAAGAAACAGCAATAAGTAATCATCGACAGCCTAGCAGACTTCGATGCTAGACCTATATGGTTGCTAGCAATATTAGTACTAGCTGTGAACATAAAGATTCAAGCGGTCCATCTATTTCCAAGACAGTTTCATTGATACAGGTCCCTTCTCTCCGATAAAAATACAATGGGCTAGCTGGGCATGGCCCGTCTACTAGTGTGTGGTCTGCTTGAGTTTGACTCGGGCAAGACATGGGCTACTGTAGGTCTTGCACGCTATCTTATAGAGCGAGGCTATAATGTCGAGGTCTACAAGCCCGTTGCAGGCCACAACCTGTGGTACTCGAGTAAAGGTGTTCGGTATACTCGTAAACTTGGAGTTCTGGTCGGAGACGATGTAGCCACCTACATTGAAGTGTTAGGGGTATCCGAGCCACATAGAGTGAATCCAATCGACCTGGCTTTAGCCATACCTAGACTACGCGGTCTTGATAGTAGGAGTATGAGCGAGTATCGTCTAGCATTTCAATCGCAGGATAAGATTCTTACACTAGCCAGATTCACAGACCCCATCACCGGAAACACCACTCACTTCCTCGTAGTAGACAACCTTGACAGGATAGCTCCTTCAACGCGCAAGCTTGTTGAAGAGCTTACACTAAAACTTAAAACACAGAAAACAGAATTGAAGCCTCTTTTAGCGTTTTTGTCTAGTAAGCATGTGGCCGAAGTACTAGAGTTTGGAGCAACACTACTTGAAAAACAGGCAGACGTATTGATAATAGAGTCTTTCAACAATGTACTAGAGCCATATGGAGGTCTTCTTGCAAAAACAGATCTAATCATAGTGGTAACCCCAGGCTATGCTATAATTCTACATGATGTAGAGACTGTCAAGGAAATCGCGATGAGACTATCACAGCTGCTAGGGGTTGAGGGTCTTCGAACAAATTTGGTGCTTGAAAAGCCGGAAGTAGCTTCTACGGCAAAACTCATAGAAATAGAGTATTTGGGGAAGCCTGGAGAACAAGTGAAAAAACTTGGCAGGTATATAGAGGAGGTTTTATAGCTAAGATTAAACGCTACAAGTGCCTCCACAGCCAGTAGATGATAATGATAATTGCTATAATCAATAGTACTAGTGCCACGCTAGTGTCTATTTTGGCTGTAGGACGAGCAGGCGCTGTTTCTGTTTCTGTAGGTGTTGGTGTCTTAGTTGTGACGGTAAAGGTTGTAGATGCTACAACTTCTCCCATAGCAGTTGCAAGTTCTAAGAGGTATTTGCCAGGCTTTTCCGGCGCCTCAACCTCAAAAACAGCTTTACCCTCTTCATCAACAGTTATGCTAATAACGCCTGGTACACCTACAACGTCGCCCCTGTATACACGAACTATTGTCAGGTTAACGTCTTCACCTTCTGGACCAGTAACAAACAATAGTAGTGTGTCGTAGGGGTATTCGGAGCAAACA
>DQUB01000067.1 GCA_015662475.1 Pyrodictium sp. | reverse complement strand
GTATAGAGTTGGGCGAGAAAAGGCGTCGGTGATGCGGGGCTTACTCATCCCAGCCTGGAAAGGCTGGTTGTTAGCCGGGCCACGTTTCCGGGGTTTCTCCTCATCCAACTACATCTCTACACATATCTTCTACAACCTTTTTAAGCGTATCAAGGTCGAAGACTAGGTATTTTTCTCCTTCAACCTCTACAAATTCTTTAAAACCCATTCCCCTCAACTCCTTCATAAACCTCTCATCACTCTCTAGATCAGCTATCACATCCTCAAATCTAAGATACCCAGTTTCCTCTGCATCATGGCGACGCCAGAGAGCTCTAAGCGCTATTTTCACCTCTCTTTGTCCAGACACACTGGCTAGAGAAAGTAGCATATGCCCTCTATCACGCATGTAGATGCATAGTGCACGTAGAAAGGCTCTAATTGGGTCTAGCTGCAAGAGCTTTTAACACCTCTTTCCTACCCTTAACCTCTATCAACAACGCTTTTGTATCGTCTATGAGTCTTCTAGCAACATCTACTTTCCGCTTTACACCGGGTATAAGTGCATCAGGATATTCGAGTCCTCGAAGCTCATTATATATAACCTCCATAAGTTCTAACATTAGCTCTGCTTCTTCAAGTCTATCAACCCTCATAAAGTCTAGTGCAAGTCTACGCAATTCGCCAACAACATCGCCTAGACCCTGCAAATAGGAGATCTCAGTAACACCTAGCTCGTTAGGTCCAGGAAGCCCTTCGCCAGTCACAAGCTTGTAGAGGATTACAGCTTCAACATATTCGGCCAACGTGCTATCCACAAGCCCGCTGTAGAATAGGTAGTTGTCGCTTTTTGCATGTGCTAGGAACTCTTTTACAGCCTTCTCCAACTCGTTGAGATACTGTTTGGCTTCTTCAAGCGAACCTCTATGTATAGCGTTTATAATCCATCCAGACAACCTTATGACATCACGACTCTTCTTTATCATAGCATCTCTCTCCTTCTCTCTAAAGGACAGTAGCTTGTCTATCTCGCCAACAATTTCTCTTAAACGCTTACGTATAATGTTCACATCGATATTCGCTTGCAACCAACTCGCCATACTATCCTCTAGCCTCCACTAGTTTGAAAACCCTTATCAACTCCTTCTCGTCAAGCACAGATAGCCAATCAATGCAGCAGCTACTTAGCCTCTCCTCTATAGCCTTACACGCTAATTTCACAGCTTCTTGAACAGCAACCCTACTAGTATCTATCTCGTAGACAAGATTCTCGCCAAAACATTCGACGGCTTCACGCGACACAACACCCAACAATTCAGCCTCAACATTCTCGGCTATCTTCCTCTGTGGCCATCCCCTAACAGATAATCTCTCAGCCAAGACGAGAGGATTAGTACGCAAAACTATTACACGATCAGGCTCAACATTTGCATCCTTAACCACTTCAAGCCAATGAGTGTCAAAAACTATCAAACGTTCACCCGCAAACAGTCTACGCAACGTCTCCAAAAGCCTTTCATAGTCAATAACGAAACTTCTTCTGTTCTTATCGTAGCTAGTCCACAACCCCTTCTCCAAGACAAGTCTTGTAAGATTCAAATGTACGCCATTCAATCGCCGAGCAAGCCATCTAGCTAGTGTAGATTTACCAGTACCTGGCACTCCAGCTACAAGAACCACCCTCGACAACATAGACACCAAGCACATGTAGAAGAGGAGATACTTAAACATCGAAAAACTGTGAAGAAAAAGGTTGACTGCGTTGTGTGTGAATAAGGGTGTGAGAGAAAAACCATTTTGGAGGAAATAGTCTATGGTGGTTAGAATGAAGAGGAGCTTGAACTTGAAGACTTTTCTTCTTCCTCTTCCTCTTTCTTCTCTTCCTTCTTCTCCTCTTCTTCTCTCCTAGCAGCTGCTATGATATCATCGATTCTGAGCACTACAGTCGCAGCCTCAGTACCAGCTTTAATAGCGTTTGCTTTAACGCTTAGTGGTTCTATCACACCAAGCTTCATCATATCCTCAACCTTTCCTGTGAACACGTTGATGCCACACCACTTGCAACCTTTACTGTGAGCTGCTCTTAGCTCCATTATGATCTCTATCGGGTCTAGACCAGCGTTTTCCGCTAATGCCATTGGAAGGCCTTCAAGAGCTTTAGCGAATGCCTCAATTGCCAGCTGTTCTTTACCGCCAATCTTTGGAGCAACTTCTTTCAGATACAGTGCAAGTTCTACCTCTGCTGCACCGCCGCCACCAACAATCTTGCCATCTCTTATCGCATCGGCAACAGCGCTTAGAGCGTCGTGTATAGCTCTTTCAGCCTCGTCTACAAGTCTTTCTAGGCCTGCACGTATGAGTATTGTTACAGCCTTGGGGTTTGGACAACCTTCGACGAACACCATCTTGTCTTCGCCAACCTTTCTCTCTTCTACTAGCTTTGCAAAGCCTAGATCGTCTGGTGTTAGATCGTCGATGTTGCTCACAATGCGAGCACCAGTTGCACGAGCTAGCTTCTCCATGTCGCTTCTCTTCACTCTTCTTACTGCCATGATGCCCTTCTTTGCTAGGAAGTGCTGTGCAACCTCATCAATACCCTTCTGACAGAATACCACTATGCCTGCCTTACCCTCCATACCATCCTTCTTAATCCTCTCCATAGCAACATTGTAGATCTTCTCAACCATGTTGCGCAAGATGTTTTCTTCTTCCTCAAGGAACTTTCTTAGGTACTCTGGACTCGTAATTCTAATCTCAGCATCGATCTCTGGCTTTTCAACCTCTAGTGGAGCATCGAGCAACACGATATAGGCATTCTCAATCCTTCTAGGCATTGCAGGATGAACAACCTCTTTGT
>DQUB01000056.1 GCA_015662475.1 Pyrodictium sp. | reverse complement strand
TCCTGGCTAGGCTACGGGCCCTTACACCATGTGTAGTGTTGTTGTAGTATGGTTTGGGTTATATTGTTTACCTTTATGCCGAGTACTTGTTCCACAATGTAGCCTGCTAAGTCCAGTATTTGGTTTACTCGTTCTAGTATGACTATGTCTGACGAAGCTACTACAGCGTTGTAGCGCTTTGCTAGTAGGATTATGGTTTTGTCAGCATATCTCGAAGTTGCAACTATTATATTGTTCATCGTCTTCCTTATCTGTGATGCTAGCTGTCCGCTTCTAGGGATTCGCGAGTCAAGCACGAATATTGTCTTTCTAGGCTTTAACATGGATATACTATGTGCTAAAAGTCGTGTAGCTATGTCGGTTAGCAAATCTTGAGGCTTTGGAACATGTTTTCCAAGACTGTTATCTCTAGTTAGACCGTCAAGACACCTTACAACCATAGTGTCTATATCAGGGTTTAATGCTGCTATTATTGTTGTTGCTTGGTTATAGTAGTCGACAACAAATATCTTATCAGCAACCTTTGGGGGAGCTACAAGTTTTTCGCGTATCTTTACCGCTTTATATGGTGGTTGTATGCAGCGAAGTAGGAAGACTTGCTGTTTGCGTGTGAGACCGTGTTTTGCTGCTACTAACCTTATAGCTGATTGTGAGGGGTAGTTTCTTGCCAGTAAAAAATATAGTTCATATGCAGCTGCTGCAAGATGTTTTAACATAGTTGTTGTATCGCCTCAACAACGAGTTTTCGAAGCACTTCTATTGCCTCTTCAAACTTTAAGTCTATCTTGCCTGCAAGCTGATCTTTTTTACCTCCACCTTTAGCACCAGCTTCTCTAAGCTTTGGCACCAGTTTTCTAAGATCTAGCTTCTCCGACAAATCTCTACTCGCATCTATCTCAAACAATGTTGTACCATTTCTTGGTCTTACTGCAATTAATATTGAGTTTTTCTGCGATGTTATTCTATATGCTACCTCTCTAAACAGCTTTTCATCACCTAAAGTGTCCACATACTCGTAGACAGATACACCGCATACAGTTCTAGCTTTCTGCATGATTTCAGAAACAATTGCTTGTACCAATCTACTCCTATATGTTTGGAGAAGCTGTTTGTTCTTCTCAAATTCTTCTACAAGTTTCTTCAAACGTGTACGAAGCTCTGATACGCTTCTACCACCCAACATCTTCGCAAGCTCTTTAACATGCTCTTCCAATTCTCTAAACCTTCTTGCAACGTTTGTTCCTGCTACAATCTCTAACCTTACAACACCATCTTGTATTCTCTCAACACCTATTATCTTTATAGAACCTATTTCACCGGTATTACGGACGTGCGTGCCAAAGCAAGCTTCTGCATCCCATCCAGGTATCTCAACAATACGCAACTTTGATTCTAAAGGCACACCTCCCTGATAGAGTTTAAACCCATACACTTTCTCAGCAGTGTTTCTCTCCATATAGGTCGTCCTAACCTCTATTCTCTCATCAACTATTTTGTTTGCAAGCTCCTCTATCGCCTTCACCTGTTCAGGAGTTAAAGGCCTATGATGTGTTATGTCGAGACGCGCTTTATCTACAGTTTTCTCTGCACCGGCTTGCCACACATGCTCTCCCAGCACTTTACGCGCTGAAGCTAGGAGAACATGTACTGCTGTATGGTGGCGCATAAGCTTGTATCTCCGATCCCAGTCAATCCTACCAACAACTTTATCCTCATCACATCTAAACTCTCTATCCAATACATGCACTATCGTGTTTCCAACTTTCCAAACACTAACTACCTTGTACGTCTCACCACCACACACAATTTCGCCAACATCGTAATCCTGTCCACCACTACGTGGATAAAACGCTGTACCATCAAGTACTAAGTAGCGATCTTTCACACCAACAACCCTAGCTGTAAATTCTACTCGATAAGGATCTTCGTGGAAGATTTTGCGAGTTTCAGGAAGTTTCTGCGCCCACTCTATAATCTCTTCAGGCAACTCTACCTTCTCCTTCTTCTTTATAGCCACTCCACGACTTCCATGTTTTAGAGCTACTAAAGCATAGAAGTTGTGAGGTACACTTACTTGCAATCCATACCTTTTTGCAACTTCTGATACTATGTCAGGAGGTACACCATGCGAGTCGTATATTTGTACAAGGTCGTCAACCGTTATTGTTTTCTTACGCTTTAACAATTTTTCAACTATCTTTACACCTCTCTGTAGAGATGTTCTAAACCGTTCTTCTTCAAGTGCAACAGCATCTAATATGTAGCTGCTATTTCTACGCAATTGTGGATAGTCAGTACCCCAATAGTCTATCTGCATTTTAACAAGCTCTGCTAGTTCTACAGGATTACCAAATCTCGCAAGTATTCTTAGTGCACGCCGAGCAACAAGACGGGCAAGATATCCTTCACCGCTATTGGAGGGTACAATGCCATCACCAAGCATTAATGCTAACGTCTTAGTGTGGTCTAGTAGTGCAAAAACACTTACCTGCTTCTGCAAAACTTCCTTAGCAGCTTCAACATCAACACCTAATACTCTTGCCGCATGAGCATAAAATCTTTCAATAGTTTGTGGACTATCGGGATCGAGATAGCCCGCTTCTTCAAGAAGTTTGAAGAAGGTGTTATGGTCTAGCAATTCAACACCAAGCAAGTCTGCAAATCTTTTAACCAAGTCGCCGTAGATAGCGTGGAAAGCTGTGGGCACACGTTGAGTAAACCAAGCTATACGCTCAATTCCATAACCTGTATCAACCACCTTTAACGGCATTACCTCGTATCTCCCATCAACTACTTTATATTTCATAAACACGAGAGTTGCAAGCTCAAGACCGCCAACAGCAACTTCAAATGAAGGACCAGCATTACCTCCTCCTTCCCACCAAGATTCTTTAAATGTTATCTCTTCAGGAGGAATGCCAAGCTCCTTTGTGAAAAACTTAAACGCATATTCTACCGTCTCTTCTTTCCAATAAACATCTTTTCCAGGATAATTGAATGCGTGATGGCCACCCATCTCAAAACTTGTAAGATGTCTGCCAAGTGTTAGTCCAACATTATCGATGTCCTCAAGACGTATGCAAGGTTGAACTATGACAAGGGGGTTTGCAGGAGGTGGAACTAAGCCGCTTGTAACATGTGGTTGAAACACTACAATACTAGCAATTGTTAAGTACAAGTCTTCACGCCATCTTGCAACAACAGGTCTAGGCTCAACAACCTCGTGGCCATTCCTGCGGAAAAACTCTATGAACTTCTCTCTAGCTTCTCTAACACTGAGACCATTAACACGCCTGCCAACCTCAAAGAATCTATAACGTGTACAAGGCACATCGTTACAATGCTCCTGCCTAGGGTTCATAGTCCAAAAGTAGGTACCGCAACTTCTACAACGCTTTCTCACAAAACCATATTCTTCGAAGAACTTGAGCTTGTACTCTTCAACAGATACACTCCTCATAGCTGTAAAGCCCGAGAAACCAAAACAGTATTCAAACCCCTAAAAATAGGCTAGGACTTTAATCGAAAGCTTTAACGCTCACATCACGCTAGCAGCTAAAGGAAGGAGCAAAAGCTAGGAAAGCTAGGATCCAAAGAGGCTCTCTAAACCTGCCGCTAGCTGTTCCTCGCTAACACCCTCTTCCTTCTTTTCCTCCTCTTTCTTCTCTTCTTTCTTCTCCTCTTCCTTCTTCTCTTTAGCTGCCGCTGTCGTTACTGCAAACTGCACCTCTATACCTAGTTCTTTAGCTTTATCACCTAGTGCAGCTACTACAGCATAGGCTTTAGCTATAGCCATTCTAAACACATGCTCAGCAGTTTCTGGCGTCACATACCCAGCTTCAGCTGCTACAGCAAGTGCACGTCTTACAGCAACAGGCATTGCTAGCTTGAGCACTTCTGGCTCTGGATAACCTATCTCAACACCAACCCATAGAGCTGCCAAATGAGCTTGCAATATGTTGTTCTTGTACTCGTCTAGATTGAGTACAAGCTTGTCTCCAGGTATCATTACTCCTCTATCATAAGCCGCTTTGAGCGTAAGTTTAACCTCTATAGGCTCAATACCAAGCTTCTGCAGTAGAGAAGCCAGTTCGATGCTAATCTCGTCACCAGGTTTAGCCACAACAACATCCTTTGCAATCCAAATAGTGCCACCCTGCACCCTTATGGGGATACGTAGCTTGCCAAAGACGCTCATTATAGGACCAGGTTTAAACCCTGTATCGCCAGCCGGTATCACAATCTCACTTGGCGCTTTCATACCAGGCTTAGCTGGCGCTGTCACACGGGTCTTCTCCAATATCCTAGCAAGCTCGAATGGATTAAGATCTGTAAAGATGAACATATTGTTTCCTGTTAGATATTTCTCAAAAGGTTCAGGATCTATTCCAGCTTCCTTTAACGCTATACGGAATAGCGTGTTCTTCGCAACACGCATTACAATACGATCTCCAAACTTCTCATAGAGCTTCTTTCTAATCTTCTGCAACTGTGCTGTAGGTACACCCTCCAAATTAGCAATAGCTATAACTGGGTATTTTTGTATAAGGCGTTTTAGCTCCTCTACCTCTTTCCTCTTCCACTCCGGTATTCTCCTAGCAGCTGCCGTGGTGAGAATAGCCAACCTCCTCACCCCCAGCGAGAGGTCTACCTCAACTTAACCTCAACAGGTGGTCCCATAGTAGTCTTAATTATTACTCTTGCGATGTTATGTTGAGGATTCTTCAACTTGCCCTCTAACGTTTGTAAAACTTTCATAGCATTTTCAGCAATCTGTTCTGGCGCCATATCCTCTGTACCAATCCTACACATCACCTGTGGCTGATCTTTTGTTCTAATTCTTACAGCACTCCTATACCTCTCCACAAACGCCTTTATATCAGCATTTGGCGGTACTGGTACAGGTGCCTTACCCCTAGGACCTAATGCTGGTCCTAGCGTACGACCAGCCAAAGGCATTAAATCTACTTTGACTAAAACCCAATCACAGAATTCAGCTATCTTCTTAGCTGCTTTCTTATTACCTTGCAACTCTTGCAACTCCTCTTTCGTTATAACCCTATCCGCAACCTCCTTAGCTTTCAAAGCCATATCTCCATCAGCTACAACACACACGCGAACATGTTTCTTTGGAGGATATGGTAGGAAAACCACTTCTCTAATACGACCTTCAGGAGTACGAGGATCAACGTCTCTAAAGACAACTATCATGTCAACCGATTGTTTAAACTTCCTCTTAGGAGCATTGCTGAGTGCCTCAGTTATAGCCTCTAACAGATTTTCTTTGGGTATGAACGACATACGCTACTTTCACCTCTCAATTTTCCGTTTAAGCCTTTTTCCACTCCTCTTCGTACTTTGCGAGTATAGCATCATATAGCCCTTCTTCTACCTCGCGCGTAACCTGCTTTGGATCTTTGCCATCAACGGTTATCCCTATGCTTCTAGCTGAACCCAAGATTGTTTTGACAGCTGCTTTCAGCGATTTCGCTAATAGGTCCGGTTTCTTCAGAATTGCTATTTCGACAATCTTTTCGAAAGGCAAATCCCCTATCTTTTGATGCATAGGATCTCCTGACGGTTTACTTGCACCTACAGCTTTTAACAACAACTCTGTTGTTGTTGGAGGCTTTATCTCTATCTCATACTCTTTTGTCTCTTCGTCAACTATTATTTTAACCTTGACCTCCATACCCTTGTACCTTTCAGTCTTCTTATTTATCTCTTCAATGACCTTCTTTACATCAAGTCCTAATTGCGAGATGGTAGGTCCTAACTGTTTTTCAGAGGCTTCTCCACCTTTAATCTTCAAATTGATAACTCTAAGCCTACCCATAGTCTAGCCCCTCTCTTTAGCTGGTCTAACCGAGTCACCTGGCACCGTTATTTGAAGCGGATAAGATGCATCAAGCACATTTAAAACTACCTCGTTTCGTGTAGGTTCAACACGAACAACTTGCGCCTTCATACCTCTAAACGGACCTGCAATGATCTCAACTATTTCGCCAGGCTTTAGCGTCATTGCAACAAGCTCTGGCCTAATCAACCTCTCAACATCTTCGTAGCGAAGCACGCCAGGTACTACTCCTTTAGCATAGCGTAATCCTTGTATCACGTTCGACACTAAATGTGCAGCTGGTGCTTCAACTAAAATATAGCCTTTAACTCTAGGTAGCACGATGACCGAGTATATCGGAATATTCTCGCTCTTAGCTCTAGTCTCTATTATCAACGCTATGTCAAGTTCTCTACCACCAACAGTTCTAACAGCATAGAGTTTAGCTGTAGCACGTTTACCTGTAGAAGTCTTCGTTGCAGTCTCTCCATTCATCGCCTTAGCCTCCAAGCAAGCTTATACCAAGTAGGTGTATGAGGTAGGCAATTACACCTACAAGGGTTATACCGAGAACAACAACTTTTAATGTTTGCTTGTATTCGTCACTTGACGGTTTTCTAACCCTCATTAAGGTTAAACGCCATTCTTTCAACGACTCTTTCAACACGGTTATTACTGTCCTCTCTTCCTCCTTCCTCCCGATCGCCAACTACCACTACCCCCGACACTCCTTCTAGCCCGACAACCCCTCTAGTATCTTTTCAACGATGCTTCTAGGATTAAACTTCTCTAGATCTTCATATTTCTGACCAACACCTACATAGAGTATTGGTTTGCCAATAGCATATGCTAAACTTATTGCTGTACCCCCCTTAACATCAGCATCAACTTTTGTTAACACTATATAGTCTACACCCACGCTTTCCTCAAAGAATCTAGCTTGTTCAACAGCATCATTACCTGTAAGAGCGTCAACGACAAGTATTCTGTAATCAGGTTTAACTACACGAACAACCTTTCTAAGCTCCTCCATCAAGCTTGAATCTGTATGCATACGCCCAGCAGTATCAATGAGTACTACACGGTACCCTCTGGCTCTTGCATACTCAATAGCATCGTAAGCTACTGCAGCAGGATCAGCCCCATACCTACTACCTATAAACGGCACTCTAATCTTCTCAGCATGAGCTCTCAACTGCTCTTGAGCTCCAGCTCTATAAGTGTCTGCTGCTGCTATAACAGGTGTAATGCCAGCTTTTCTAAACATATATGCAAACTTAGCAATTGTTGTTGTTTTACCAACACCGTTAACGCCAAAGAACACTATCTTTACAGGATCGCCTTTTCTACCCAAAACCTCTCTAACAAGATCTTTGTCTACATAAGCCCTACCAAGTAGCTCTTCTAAAACCGTTTTGAGAGTGTCAATAACAAGCCTACGTGTATCACTAAACCTGGAAATACGTTTTCCAACAAGCTTTTTCTTTAGCTCACCAACAACTGCTTCAGCAGCTTCAAACGCAACATCACATTCAACAAGCTCCATGAGAAGCTCTTCAAGAAGAGGTTCAAGCTCCTCTTCAGACAACTCTTTAGCAACTATGGTCGAAGACACATTCTCTACAAATTTTTTAAACGCTTTCTTAAGCTTATCAAATACCATGCAGAAGCACCCAAACTACCCATACACTTCCAGAAAAGAGGGTTGCCATCACTATCGAGGTTAAAGTGGAGGCAAAGAGTATAACATCTACCAAGCTGCTAGCCTTGCCGCTGCTGTGCTCGAGACACCGCTTGCTCAACAACTGCGCGTAGTGAAGCATAGTATTGACTTGCCTGTGCAAGCTCTCTTCTATACATGTCGGCTATACGTGCAATACTGGCACGCTCTTCTCTAATTAGCTCAACAACCTTGTCTCTTGGAAGCTCTATGTAGATGTCTAAACCAACATGGTAGATCACTTTTCCGCTTTCTAGAATTTTTGCACGAGCGTAGACATCTCCAACGCCATCTAGTGGGGTTAAAATCTCTGCATTATTCTCTATAGTATAGAGAGCTTTTTCAGCAGCATCAAGAACGGCTATGCGGGTTTCAAGCTCGTTAAGTGCAGCTTGCAGTCTAGAGATATAGTCTTCTAGCGCGGCAAGCTGCCCTAACACATTCTGTATAGACACTTGCCTTGCATCTTGCCCGGATAACTGCTGGCTCAAACTTTAACCCACCTCTTTAGTCGTGCCAACCTTATTAGGTTGGTATCAGTTATCTCTTCTAGCTTAACCTCTCTAACGCGTTCAATTATTATATGGTATCTTTTGACTCTATGGTTGCTACCTAGCTCTGAAAGCACTTTCTCAATAGCGTGTTCAGGTTTAATAGCTCTCACTATCTTTCTAAACTTCTGCCAAGTGGGCATTTTATCGTGGCTAATTAGCATCCTACCCTCAATACTGTAGAATTTTACCTCGGACACCCTATACCACCCTCTCCTCGAGCTTAGACTAGCTAAGTCTTAAGGCTTGCTGAATACGCATAAGCTCTGGACCAGTTGTCTCGTCTCCCACTAAAACACCCTTGTCATTAGCAACAATACCTGCTTTCACAAAATATACGCCGAAATTAACAGTTGCAGTCAAAACGTCAACACCAAACAAGTTAGACAACATCTTCAACTCTTCTTCAGTGACACCTGGATACACTACACCACCCTTATTAGTCACTACAAGCATCGAACCAACTGTCGGTATACTAGCTAGATCTCTTCTTAGCACAACTTCAACGCCTAAAACCTTCTTTATAACATCTACAGCTGAAGCCTCAACAAGAGGGGAGACTAGAGCAGCTCTATCGTTTGCAACTATTAAGTTGCCCAACGCTGTAGCACGAATGTTAAGTACTTCCACGTTAACCTTGTACCCTATAGCTTCGCGAAGATTATCATACTCCTCTGGACGTATTATTCGCGGTACAAGTAAACCTCTATCATTACCCGCTACCAACACGCCAAGAATCACCATATCAGCCAATTTGGTTTCAATAACATCAACATCCAAAACATCTGAAATTATCTTCTTGTCCTTCTCTGTAAGACCTGGCGGCACTAATGCAAAGTGGTTGTTAGCGTACAAGTATACCCCTATATTCGGGTTGCCATATACACTGAACAATTCTATCAAGACGTTATTGCACCTCTTGCTACCCAAGTCAAAGAAATAGAATTTAGAACAGCCGTTAATATATCAGGATTTAGAGGGGGATGGAAAGGGAAAAAGCTATTTTCTGACAAGAAAGACCTTAACAATACCCTTCTCCTTATCCTTCACAACCTTAACTTTAATCCTTCTTGGCGGTTTTTCAATCCCTCTTCTCCACACATACTCGTTAACATCAGTATGAATCCACACCTTCTCCGGTGGAACGCCAAAATGTCTTGCCACAAATTTCCTTATGAGCTTTATTGCACGTGCTGCTCTATTTGTACGACGTCCCCAATACACACGTCCTAACGGTATAGTGTAGATCATCTCTGTCTTATCTTTCACTGTTCACACCCCAAAGAAGTTGCATCAAAGGCTTTTAAAACCATTTATATCTTTAACGTTACTCTGCGCCAATGCCTTCTCTTAGGATGTGTTGTAAACCTCCTATTGGTACGTAGTATCACCCATAACGGCACTGGACTATTCTGCTTGTACGCTTTTGCCAGTCTAAGCTTTCTCGCTAACGGCTTGTTGCGAGCCATGAGAACAACCCCATACAAGCTTTAGCTACCAACCACGCCTTTTAATCCTTATACGTGTCTCTCGGTGAGTCTGCTCATAGATTGTTTCGAGAAGCTTTTTAACAGTATCCTCATCTACAGGAGGCGTCAATCTTCCTGCCTGTACAAGGGCTATTATCTGATCTTCTACAAACTGTGCTACTTCCGGTCTTACAAGTTTAACATTAGCCAGTCTTTCTCTAGCTCTTGGAGTGAGGATTTGACGGAGTAGCGCTTCTCTTTTAGCTCTAGCCTCTTCTTCAGCCTTTCTACGAGCTTCCTCCTCAAGCAGACGACGTTGCAGTTCAAGCAGTTTCCGCCTTTTTATCTCTTCAAGCTCTTCATCGTAACTTTCATTATAACCGCTATAGTATTGGTCGCTCAAGTTTGGCCCCCAGCTTAGAACGTGTATGGTTTAGAAGCTTAACAACAGTTTCGGTCGGCGCTAAGAAAGGTACTTTTTGAGTTCAGGGTTCTTTTCGGCTAGCTCCAACATTATCTTGTATGCAATATTGTCCAGCAAACTTCTACCTCGTGGACTTAATGTGCGACCTTTGCCCGGCACTTTAACGACAAGTCCAGCTTTTTCGAGCTGCTGTAAAATCTTTCTTATTACAGCACCGCTTCCCTTATAGAAATGTTCGGGTGCAACACCACGATTCATTCTACCGCCATACGCCGTTCTAAGCCTTTCAACTCCAACCGGAGTTCCTCTCTTATACAGTTTACGTAGTATCGATGCTGCTCTATAATACCACCAGTCTGGGTCTTCTGGAGGCCTCTCTTTATGCACTCCTGTACGCACATAGTAGGCCCAAACCGGTGGTCTAAGCTGTGGCATCTTCTTGAGCTCTTCAGCTACCCTCTTGATGAGAAGGTCTGCGGGTACTTCGAGAGCCGTGACCATAACCTCCTCTCCCCCCACCGCCTTCTAACAGTCTGGTTAATAGGTTGTCTCCTATTCTACCCTCTTCAACAGCTTTAACGAAGTCTTCGTGTCTGTAAAGCACAAACGTTCTACCTCGAACATCTAGCAATGTTGCATTCAGTAGCTCTGCAACCTTCTTTGCAAAACTTTTTCTATCCATTTTCTCAACCTTCAATGCTGATTTGAGTATTCTGACTTTAACAACACCTTTTTCCTTCAAACGCCTATCAATCTCTTTCAAGACTCCCTCATAGATGCCCTTCTTGCCTATCTGCACATCTGCTGGACCCTGCTGAACTATTTCTCGAAGCCTACGTAGCATCGCCTTAGTCGGTTTTAGTTCCACAACGACCCCTCCTAACTTGTAGCCTGTGGATATAGCCGCATATAAGGCATGTTATGACTATCCGAGTGTCTTTACCATGAGGTTCCAATCTTACTCTAGCAGTCAAACCAGGCACTAATGGCAGTAAACAGTTAGAGCAAACCCATCGCCGAAGAAACAGTGGTTTCTCCAGTCTGAATCTTTTAACAAGCCTTAACGCTTCATCGATGTATTCACGTGCAAGATCAAATTTCCCCTCTCTTACCGCATCTACAGACATTCTCCAAAGAAGCCTAATCCTCTGCAAAGCTATGTCGATAACAAGCCTCCTAACCCCCAACCTCTTCCACCTCACCAGAGGGGAGGGCAAGAAAAGTGAAGAGGAGGGGACGTCTTAAACTCATTCTTGCAGAAGCCGCACTCGAGCTTGTTCCTCGAGAGATTTGGGGCCATCCTTCAGTCTATAAGAGTGCGCGGAAAAGAGGGAAAAGTCCAGGCCAAGTACTCCTCGATAGAAGTCTTCACCACCAAGCCATGCAACATCTACCCAAAGCTGAGAAGCGAGGTAGACCTGACATTGTACATTTCTGTTTACTCGAAGCACTTGATAGCCCGCTCAACCGAGAAGGACTACTCGAAATATACGTACACACTTTCGGAGACTACGTCATATGGGTTAACCCTCAAACAAGACTACCTCGAAACTACAATAGGTTTGTAGGACTAATGGAACAGCTTTTCGAAGTTGGCCAAGTTCCACCAAACTCTGAAAAACCACTAATGATAATTAAACCAATGACTCTTGAAGCATTAGTACGAAAACTTTCTCCAAAAAAAGTGATTTTACTCTCTGAGACTGGAGAGGTTAAAAGAGCTAGAGAAATAGCAGAAGAGGTTGCAGAAGACATGGGCAAAACCATTGTCATAATAGGCGCCTTTCCGCACGGCGATTTTGAACCTTCAACATACAAGCTTGCAACACACATATACTCGATATACCGAGGCAAGACGTTAGAGGCATGGGTAGTGGTTAGCCATCTACTAGCATTGCTTGCCGACACCCTACATATAATATGACGAACTTCAAGATCTAAGCATGGTGAATAATAATGGTGTACTATGTGCTACACCCAATACAAGTACTAGAACTCCAATTAGCAACCATAGCTGTAACTATTACAATAATAATGATATTTGTTAGAATAGCATATCCTACACAAACAACTAGAAGGACGGCTATACTTTTTGCAACGATAACAATACCGTTAGCATTATTTGCAGAATCTATACCAAAACAGTTGACACCAACAGTACAAGTCATCCCACTACCTCTTGTACTAGCAATGAAATACCATGACTACGCAACGCTAACTATAGACATAGCCCAGCTACTGGCAGTATACACCTTACTCGAAACATACAAGACAAAAACTAGAAAAACCCCACCCAAATAACGAGAACAAGACGGAGTTCTTCGCAGCTGCCGCGGTAGTATAGCCCGGCCAAGTATGCGGGCCTCTCGAGCCCGTGACCCGGGTTCAAATCCCGGCCGCGGCACCACTTGGTTCTCAACAACATCTTTGATCATATCTAATCGACTGTTGATATTCGAACTCTTTGTCAGGACATTGTATGAGGAAGCTATAGTGACATTATGAGGTTCAATATTAGCGTGAGGCTGGCCGTGCCAACAGCATCTGCAATGCTTGTGAGTATCGGGGCTAATACGTTGTCCGGATCTATACCTATTTTGAAAGATAGTAGTGCCAAGTAGTATGCGAGTATGGAGATTACCAGTGTGAGGAGAAGGCCTGCTAGTAGCACTGTTAAAAAGACCTTTAGAGCCCACGTATATGGCACGTTTGCAGCTATAGAGACTATTGTGCCAAACATGCCCAATGATGAAAACAGCGCTAGTGCATGTACAAAGTTTATGCCTATTTGCTTCCAAACCCACCTGTTTCGCGGTATTGCCTCTAGCTCGACCTTGCCTAGATGTAACATCGTAGTAAGTCTTGCTGAGAATCTACATGCTATAGCACCACCATCCTCTAGAAATGCTGGCACAACTGCTAGGATGCCTTTTAAAGCCAAAATTGCTTCCAAATTCTTCAAGAGTATTGTGCCTGCTATACCACTAAACGATGTAGCTACAATTATCACAGGCAAATTCTCTTTAACTATCTTTATAGTCCGTTCAAATATTTTGCTACCACTCCACACACTATACAAAGTGTATATTAAGCTTGCAACTGCTACTAGTACTAGTACACTTACCGTGGCAAGCTTGCAAAGTTCAGACATGTTTTCCGCGATGAGATAGCCTAAAACTATTGTAGGTATTGTCACGAGATCGCCGAGAAGAGTCGCCATTGGAGAAACTAGATTGTCTGGGTCTAGTCCACGTTTAAACGATGCTAAAGCTAGCCATGTAGTAGCTGGCACCATAAAGACTGCTGATGCTAGAGCCGAGAACAACGATATGAAGAGAGTATCCGTAAAGTTAAGACCTTTCTCACCACCAACAACTCCGCCGATGATCAATACGAGTACGCCAACCCACAGGTTTACGGTAACGAGTAGAATAGCTAGTGCAACAAGTTCACTCTTCAAATATTTTTCTAAAACTCCTAGGTGCAACAATGTGCCAAGTCTAGACCCGTAGCTTGAGTAGACATTGCCTCGAGCATCGCTAGCTACTGGCAAGAACGCCATAATCATGGGTGCAGCTCTGATTATTGGTTCGAAAATGTGGAGGAAGAGACCAGAGATATAGTCTCCAACGTTGCAGAGCATCAACGAGATACCGCCTTCTAAAAGGTCTTTACGAACTTCCCTGCTTATCCGAATACGCAATCGCCACAACATCAGCTTCTGCAACCATCGCACTATCCCACCATATCGTTCTCTCGACCATAAAGCCTTTTCACAAACTTTTTAACATCTAGAGTTTTAAAGGTTCTCAGCCCTATACAGATAATACTAGGCTAGCACTTGAAATGAGGATAACAGAAGAAGAAATACATAGGAGGATACATGCTAAACCCAAACCGCCTAGATACGAGCCGATAACTGTTACCGAAGCTCTACACAAGCTTCACGTCTACTTGAAAACTGTAATAGAGCTTGGCACGTACGCGTTTCTAGCAGCTGACCGGCTAGTAGCCAACCACATCATAGATCTAGAAACCCTTGTCGATCAAGTTGCATATCAATTAATGATGCACATGTCACTTGCCGTAGGACATGATATTGAGAGTGCACCTTATGCAACCCCCATATACATGTACGTTTTCGGCGTTGATAGAATAGTTGACTCCTTCAAAGACCTAGCCTCGCTCGTAATTAGGGGCATATATCCAAACCCAGACATATACCGCCAACTCGTAGCTGTAAGCGACGTTGTTGTGGTGAAGGTTAGAGGGGGACAGCTATCATATAAACGTGTAAAAGATGTTTGCGAAGAGTTTGCCATTGAAGTGCTAGCAGTATTTCGAAAACATGGTTGGATATTAGCACCATACGATGAAGCTATCGAATCTGAAGACATCTTATATGTTAAAGGTTTCAAAGAAAATGTAAACGAGTTCCTCAAAGCTATTGGTGAGAACAAGATTAGCGAGGCAATGCCAAGAGAAGGTCTTAGAAAACTGCTATCGTATATTGACACCATGTTGGATATGCTACTAGTGTTTAACGATTTAGCGCACTACCAGCTCAAAGCACAAGATCCTAAACTAGCTGAAGAACTACTTGAAATGGAGGCCTTTTTCGACAAACTTAGAATCACCACATCAAAAGCCATTATAGAGTCCCAAGAGTTGACTACTAATGACAAACTAGCACTTCTAACATTCATAACAAGACTCGAAGATGTTTCCGACTCGCTAACCTACATCATAGCATTACCAGCCGAGGAAGAATACCGCGAGATACTTTCCACAATAGTTGAAAGTGGAAATGAACGCATAAGAATCTTTAAAGCTACCAGATCATTAAAACTTGCAAAACTTGTTGAAAAACTTGAAGAGCTTGGAGCCTCCCTACTCGCAATACGTAGGAAGAGTGAATGGATAGCAGTTACACCCTACAATGTTGCAAAAATAGAGGCTCAACCAAGCGATACCATTCTAATCTCCTACAATAAAACAGTTGAAGGTAGTGTAATCGAGTTATTGCAGAAACTGGGATTTGAACAGCAAAAGTAACCGCACATCAACCTCTTTAACAACCTTCAATTCTAGCAAGATGTTTAATACTTTTAAAAACCATGTCTTTGACTACGTCATAGTGATAGCTAATGCTACTCTTCTAAACCCTCCAACTCTTGCTGCAACAACTCTTGTAGTATCTCTCTATACTCTTCTCTTTCCTGTTCCCACTCCTCAGACGTCTTTGGAGGCTTCCACTTTGCCTTACTAACAACTGATGTTGTTATCGTCCTCTCCTCAGCAGGTGAACGTTCGACAAGTCTATATTCTCTCGCTGTCTCTGCACTAACTTCTTCAACATGTCCACACCTAGTACACTTAAGCACTGATTTATTCTCTTGCTTTGCAGGTATCATGAGCCCTCCACACTTGGGACAGAATTTCATCTCCTAGCCACCCGTTTCATTTGAGAGGCCCCAGTGGGGGGCGTTGGAACCCCCTCATTAACTCTGCGTTACCATAACCATGTTCATAGTTCGAGCTAGTGAGTTTAGAGTGGGCCTATTACTTATTAGGCCCCTTAGAGGTTTTAGCAATGGCGACTAGATATGGACTTCTGGTCAGCAGCACTACAGTCTCTCCCTCCAGAACTTTCTGAAATACTTGAAGCTACTAGAAGACATAATCGTTGGAGGAGACGCGAGACTATAAATCTAATCGCAAGTGAAAATGTTATGAGCCCTCTTGCCGAAGCAGCGTATCTTTCTGACATGCTACACCGCTATGCCGAAGGTAAACCCTTTAAACGCTATTACCAAGGAACACGCTACATCGACATAGTAGAAGACAGAGTTTCAAAGCTTATGGGCGAACTTCTAGGAGGTGCATTGGTCGATGTGAGACCTATAAGCGGGACTATAGCAAATGCAGCTGTGTTTAGAGCTCTTGCACGTTGTGGTGACAAAGCTGTAGTCCCACCTGTACAGGCTGGAGCTCATGTGAGTCATACTAAGTTTGGAACTCTAGGTGCTCTCTGCATCGAACAAATTGAAATGCCTTTCGATATGGACTCTTTCAACATAGATGTTGATAAAGCTGTAAAGCTGATAGAGTCTGTAAAACCAAGCTTCGTTGTTCTTGGAGCAAGCCTATACCTCTTCCCCCACCCTGTCAAAGAAATTGCAGAAGCAGCTCATGCTGTAGGAGCAAAATTGGTTTACGATGGAGCCCATGTTTTAGGGCTTATCGTTGGCAAAAGATGGCGTAACCCTCTAGACCATGGCGCTGACGTACTAACATCATCAACTCACAAGACGTTTCCAGGCCCACAAGGAGGCATTATAGCTACTAGAGACGAATCCCTCTTCAAAGATATTGGAAGAGTTGTATTCCCACAATTTGTCAGCAACCACCACCTACATAGACTACCTGCTCTCGCTGTTACAGCAGTTGAGATGAAATATTTTGGCGAAGCATATGCTGACCAAGTAGTGAGAAACGCTAAAGCACTAGCAGAAGCGCTTGCAAGTGAAGGCTTTAAAGTTTTAGGAGAGCAGCTAGGATACACCAAAAGCCATCAAGTGGTCATAGACGTGAGAGAGTTGGGTGGTGGAGACAAGGCTGCAAAAATGCTTGAAGAGGCAAACATAATAGTGAACAAGAACCTCCTACCCTACGATCCTCCAGACGCTATAAAGAATCCAAGTGGGCTTAGACTTGGCGTTCAAGAGATGACGAGATGGGGTATGAAAGAAGACGACATGAGAGAAATCGCCAAATTCTTCCGCCAAGTACTCATAGAGAAAGTTGACCCTGCAAAAGTCCGTGAAAAGGTGGTAGAATTCCGTAAGTCATTCGTAAAAGTCCACTACACGTTTGATGTGAATCCCCTTGAAGATGGAAAGCTTATACTGCTAGAATAATAAGCTGAATATTTTTGTTCATTGTCGAGATGTGCTGCGGGAGGCAAGTCCCCCTACTTCATCCAGGCCCCGTGCCGCGGGGCTGTCTGGGGGGCGGCGCGCATGTAGACTATATTTAGCCGACTAACAATATGTTTTTCCCAGTCTGGTTGTGCTAGCTTGACGAAAGATTACACTGCTTGGATAGTGAATATAGGCACCGAGTTATGCGTTGGACGGGTAGTCAATACTAACGGTGCTTGGCTAGCACAACAGCTCACACTGCTCGGTTACAAAGTTAAACGTATAGTAGTTGTGCCAGATGAAGAAGAAGTTGTTGAGATACTACGTGATGCTTGTAGAAGGGTTCGTGTCGTAATAACTACTGGTGGACTTGGCCCTACAGAGGATGATAGAACAGCCGAATTCATAGCCAAAGCTTTTAAACGTAGTCTTGTCTTGAATAGGGATGCCCTAGAACTTGTCCGTAGAAGGTATGAGAGGGCAGGATTAACTTTATCGGATGAGCGGAAGAAGATGGCTATGCTTCCAGAGGGGGCAAAGCCTATACCAAATCCTGTCGGTACTGCTCCCGGCATACACCTTGATGTAGGGGATTGCCACGTTTTTGCATTGCCAGGTGTTCCTCGAGAAATGCAGGCCATGTTTGAACACTACGTTAAACCACTACTCGAGGAGATAGGGCCAAGAGTATGTGTTGTTGAGGAGAGCTACACTGTTAAAGGAATTCCCGAGTCCAGTTTAGCTCCTCTGCTAAAACAGATTGCAAAAGTTTGCCGAGAATGCTATGTTAAAAGCCATCCAAAGGGCGATGAGATAACAAATCCTATTATCGAAGTTAGAGTTTTAGCCTCAGCTCACGACTGCTCCGAGGCTAAAAGAAAGGCTGTGGCTGTACTTAGAGAATTAGAAAGGCTGTTAGGTGGTGTCGATAGAAATGGATGAGAGGAGTGTGAAAGCCAAGAAGGCTCTGATAAAAGCACTCGCATATGTTAATGCTGTAATGGTGCCTCTTTTCATGTTAGGTGTCCTGCTTTTCCTAGAATATAGGTGGCAGTTGGCTGGCTTTGCAGGACTAGTCCTTGCAGCTCTCTCGCCCTTCATCGCCTATCTAATAGTCTACGTCGCTATAAAAAAGAGAGTAGTCAAGATTGATTTGTGAATGGGTGCTGGTATTGGTGGATAAAGAGGCTATTCGTAGAAAAGTGTTGGAGGCTTTAAAAAACGTGTATGATCCCGAAATACCTGTTAACATAGTTGATCTAGGCCTAGTCTATGGAGTTGATGTCGATGATAATGGTAATGTAAGGATACGGTTAACTCTAACTGCACCAGGTTGTCCCGCAGCAGGTCTAGTAGTATTGCAAGCGGAGGAGATAGTGAGACAGTATGTGCCAGAAGTCAAGGATGTTAGAGTCGAGCTCGTGTTTGATCCTCCATGGGACCCACGCCGCATAACACCAGAAGGACGTAAAATGCTTAAAGAGCTATTTGGCTACGATGTAGTGCAAGAGTGGCTTAAGAAGATGGGTTTGGACAAAGAAAAGAGTGGTGGATGAGGATTTTCCAGGCTGGCAGCCGAGGACCATACTACGCCGATGTGGATGGGACCACCAGACCGACACGCCTAACACCCTCCAATCTCTTACTTGCTTGTAGGGTATTGCCGCGAAATGACGTGGAGCATTCTACGCTTTCTCAGAGAAAACCCAGATGTGTTGCGTAGAAGTCTTCGAAGACGAGGACTTGACCCATCCATTGTTGATAAAGCTGTTGAGCTTGACAAGCTTTGGAGGCAAAAGGTTAGAGAAGTCGATGAGATAAGACATAAACACAATGTTATAACGAGGAAGATAGCGTCAACAAAAGATCCTGAAGAGAAGAAAAAGCTTATCGAAGAGGCAAAAAGACTGATAAGGCGTAGACAAGAGCTTGAAGAAGAGTTGAAACGTATAGCTGCCGAACGAGAAAAAATACTACTCTCACTACCCAACATAGTACATGATAGCGTACCTGATGGATTCGATGAAGAACACAATGTCCCCATAAGGTTTTGGGGCAAGCCCAAGGTTTGGAGAGGATATCTAGACAGGTTTAAAGAGCAGACGGAGAAGTGGGGGTTTAAAGTAGACTATGAGCTTATAGACTGGAAGCCTGTTGGACATGCAGATATGCTAGAAAACGTTTTAATGCTAGGTAACACGATAAAAGCAGCAGAGGTTGCAGGCTCTAGATTCTACTACCTATTCGACGACATAGTTTGGCTTGACATTGCACTTCTACTCTACGCCATAGACTTCATGACTAGGAAAGGTTATCGGCTAGTACTTCCACCCTACATGATAAGGTATAAAGTGCTCATGGGCGTAATAGATGTTGAAACGTTTAAAGATGCAATATACAAGATAGAGGGAGAAGATCTCTACCTCATAGCAACAGCTGAACATCCACTAGCAGCTCTATACATGGGCGAAGAAATACCCGAAGACCAGCTTCCTATAAAGCTGGTTGGTATAAGTCCATGTTTCCGCAAAGAGGCTGGAGCAGGAAATCGAGACCTTAAAGGAATCTTTAGAGTGCATCAGTTCCACAAAGTAGAGCAGTTCATATTCGCAAAACCGGAGGAAAGCTGGCAACTACTAGAAGAACTTCGTGAGAATGCAGAAGAGCTGTTTAGAGGATTAGGACTGCCGTATCGCGTGGTAAATGTATGTGCAGGCGAGCTAGGCGATGTTGCTGCGAAAAAGTATGACCTGGAAGTGTGGATGCCTGCACAGGGAAGATATAGAGAGATGGTCAGTACAAGCAACTGCACAGATTGGCAGAGCTATAGGCTAAAAATAAGGCTTATAAGGAAAAAGGATATGAGGAGAGAGTACGTGCACACGCTAAACTCTACCGCAATAGCTTCAACAAGGACTATAACAGCGATACTTGAAAACTACCAAGAGCCGGATGGCACCATAGTCATACCAAAAGCTTTAAGACCATATCTAGAAATGTTCCCACGTGCACCTAAAGAAGCAATACATCCAATCAAAAAGGAGAGGGTTAGAAGATGAAGAGATTGGATAAAGAAACCATAGAGAAAACAGTAATGGACATAGAGGCCATGCTTGAAACCGCAACACCATGGCATAAATCAGCCTTTTACAGCGACCCACTAGTCACAAAAATACTTGAAGAACTTTATCGAAGATGGGAAAAAGCCAATAGGCAAGGCGAACCAATACACTATGTTACAAGAGAAGAGCTAGACATACTCTACCAAAAAGCTAAACAGTATACACGCATGCCAACATGGCAAGCAAAAAGACTGGTCGAAGAACGCCTCGAAAAACACCAATAATAGATAAGGAGAAAAACCCCAGCTCAAAAATTCCAAGTGGAAGGAAAAGACCTAGCCTCCCATGAGGGCCCGTAGCTCAGCCAGGATAGAGCGCCGGCCTGCGGAGCCGGAGGTCCCGGGTTCAAATCCCGGCGGGCCCGCCACAATTCCATC
>DQUB01000079.1 GCA_015662475.1 Pyrodictium sp. | reverse complement strand
TGGCTTGCAGCATAGTATTTGGTGTGGCATTGTGAACACATCTCGATACATCTCTTTCTCCTCTCCTTCCAATCTGGCTCTGGATACACTATCTTCATGCCATACTCTTTCTCCCAGTATTCGCAGACCCATGCTGGTGCACTTGGATCTCTCATACCAGCAACTCTTAGTAGTGACATTAGCCACTTACCAAGCTTCCACTTACATATAGATGCTACATCGTGTGATGAAGCGTACTTGACATTACCTTGCTCGTCGAAGACCGCACCCATGTGGCAAGATGCACATGTTGGACCTCTGTAATCGCGACCTGGTCTCCAGTCGTTTGGCCTCTTGTCCCAAGCATAGTCCTCATACTCGCCCAGCACTAGAGCACCGTGCATACTAGCTTTCCAATGCTCATCGTTCGGGTGGTCAGCACCATAGTGACAACGTCCACAAGCTTCCCAAGCCTTCCTTGCTATCTTGATGCTGAAGCTGTGTGCAAAGTGACAAGCTTCGCATGCACCTAGGCTACCGTCTGGGTTTATCCTACCAATACCGTGGTTCAGTATGATTGAAGGATCAAACTTCTTTGTACCTGGTACGAAGACGTAGCCAGCAAACTTACCAGTTCTCTTCTCCACCTCCTCAGCAAACTTCGGGTTTAGGTTAGCACCGTGGCAAGCCATACAACCTTCTAGACCCCATAGTATGATGAGCTTCTTAACATCAGCGTTCTCAATGCTTAAACCTTGAGGCTCAGCACCACCTAGAATTGCAACCGTTGGATCCTCGGTGAAGGCAACAATGCCGGGTTCGCCATTGTACATCTCCATTTGCAGCTTGTATACGTCTGGTGCAGTCTTCTTCAAGCCAAGGACTGGGAAGACTTTGATATAATCGACAGGTATCTTGTCATCAATATGTTTCCATAGCCCCTCAAATGGCTTGTAGGCTACGGAAACCCAGAAGAATGGGGCTTCTGGCAACAAGTAGCAGTGTATGCCTGCATAAGCATGAACGCTTTTCATAAACTCTTCAACGATAGCAGCATGGCAACGAGCACATTGCTTAGGAGTAACAACCATTGTTATCTTGAAGCCAAAATGTTCAAATGCGTCTGGCCTATCTGGGTTAGCTGCGTGACATTCATAACAGCCAACGCCTACTAGATAGTGCCTACTCTTCTGCCAATCATACACTATAAATGGTGTTGCTAATTTGTGACACTCAACACACTGTTTACTTGCTGCCGACAACTGTGCAGTGATTAGAGGCAGCTCTACACCAAACTTATAACTTGCTAGTGCTACAGAGCTTAACATCGATATAACAAGAGTTCCAATTACTGCAAAAGCTAGTACCAGTCTTAATGCCCGCTCCATTACTTACACCCTTGACCATGCCAGTTTGATAATGTTAAATTGAATATATGTGTTTCTACTACGATTTATGCCGGAAAGACATTTTATTCTTCACATGCACACCATTTTAGCAGGTGTTAATATGAGAGGATGGTGGGTGAGAGGAAGGGGTAGTATGTGTTTGCAAAACTTTCAAAGCTTTATATCTGCATTATGTGCTGGATTTGGACGATTTAATCCTAGTCAATAATGTGTAGAGTGCATAGCCCAGTAGTATTAGTACAGCTGCTACAGTACCATAGGCTATTGGATCTAGATACTTTATATTCTCTGTAGCCAGTACAGCTGGTGCAAGGAGTAGAGTGAGATTTGGTGCTGTTCTATCATCTGTGTATACGTTTATTATCCCTCCTTCTACTATTTCGCCGTTTTCATCATACAATGTGATTCTAATACCTATGAATAGTTTAACGGGTATAGCTATGCCTGGATTTTCTCTTGCCTTTTCAAAGAATTTTTTGCGAGGCCAAAGCAGTACATTGACACACTTACCTACTTTTCCCTTGTAAGGACTTACACCTACTATTGCAGAGCCGGGCCCTATTAGGCATCCTCCTTCAGCCCAATGATTGCCGTATTCTGTTGGCTTGAACGTTGTCGGATCAACTATGAATCCTGGGTCGACAACAACAAGTTTTATGCTTGCACCCCAGTAACCTGTCCAGTTACAGTATAATGTCACGTTGATCTTCCCTAGATAAGTCTCATTTCCTGTGTAGTAGTAGAGGAGGATGTCGGGGTAGTAGATGTCAGCATACACTTCGACAACTTCACCACTTGGTAGTTTCCGATAGACTGGTTCTGTGCGAGCGTGTAACACATGCACTGTTACATGTTGTTGGCAAACAGCATCTATTAGGTTGAATGTTGAAATTGTCGATACTAGGGCTGCGACTAGGAGTAGAAGGGAGAAATGCTTAACTGTGTTTGTACCCTCACACATTCTCAGCCTCATGTCACCCCACCTTCAAATATGCTTTAGACCTTCCGAGTGTTTTTGATGTTCAACCTTTTTGCTGTAGCATGTTTTGGAGCCATGTTGTGAACTTGTTGAGGCTTCTAAACACCTGGTAGAACTTGTCATTGATTACCATTATCATGTCGATGTACTGTGGATCATAGTCTATATAGGCTAGCCAACTCATAATCGCGTTGTACGCATTCACATCCTTGCCAAAATACTCCATTGATGTATCTAGAATATATATAGTCCCATTTACAACTGCTATAGAGGCACAATGTGTTATGTCATATTCTGCACTTACAACACAAACCATATAGGCTTTACCTAATCCCTGAAGATATGCTTGTAACATTGAGGTTACAAGTATTGCCTGGTCTTCACAGTCTCCTGCTCTTCTCTCCAATGTCTCCTCTGGGTTCTGGACATACTCTCTATGGAGTGTAAACCTGATTTCCTTGGGGTATAACTCTCCGCTTATATTAATATAGACTATTTCTATATCTGGGAAGTAGGTGTCATAGGAGTTGATAATGTTGTCTTTAACCCACACATATATTTGCTCTATGTCTTTGTCAAGCCATTCGGGATGATTTGGATCATAAAGTCTTCCAACAACTCTTGATAGCACGTAGCTCATGACTCTATCTGGGTCTATGAGTTTCTGTGTTTGTGGACCAAGGCTTGTGTGCAACCATATAATGCGTGCAAACTTTGAAAGACTCTTGTTAAGCATCTTGTAGGCTTCAACTATTCCTCCTACTCTTGCAATAACTATTGAACACGAACTATTGTTCGTCAAGTTGTTTAAACCAGCCACCTTTAAACCTTGTTCTAGAATCTTGTAAAGCTGATCATATGCTTGTTTCAGCCTCCCATACCGAAGCTGCAAACTTGTATAGTTTTCGTTGAGCTCCTTAAGATGTAGTATAGTCTTGTTAAACATTTGTTTGAGATGTTCGTATTTTAGTTCTATAGACCTTATCTCCATCTGTTTTTGCTGGTAGAGGGCATACCATATTGCATTGGTTATTGCGAGAAGGAGCACTAGAACTAGAACAGGATTTACTTTAAACATGAGCCTCCCCATAGCACACACCCATCATTTCCTTGAATGTGGGCAGAAGTAGAACTTCTCTATCTTTCTAGCCTCTCAAAACATTTATGGCCGAATTTGTAGAGCAGGAGTTCAAGGTAGGATAAAGTTGTTCGTTCTAGACCTCCAAGCCCTAGTTTCTCGATTACTTCCTCTAGCCTACTACTAGCATTGCCTCTACCTCTATACTCTAGCTCGACAAAGCATCCTAGTTTCTCGACTTGATCTAGGCTTACAACAACATCTCCGCAATTGTAGTAGTCTCGCTTTTTCCTAACAACCATAACCTCTTTGAACCCAAGTTTCTCCAACAACATCTTAGCATGTTCAAATTGAGATGCTATAGAGATGCTGATCTCTTCACGTGCTTTTACACCACCTTCAACTCTTTTCTTGGGACCCTTATAGGTTAGCTCTACTCTATCTCCCACAACACGTATTCTAAGAGCTTCATCTGTTTTGGCGAAATCTCTGCAGGGGTGCTGGTAGTATATGTCCTCCTCAACAACATGTTTTTCGAAAGTGCAGCCCAAAGATGTAAGTTTTTCACGTAGTCTCTGAATATACCCGCACTCTGGCAAAACAACTTTTGTTTCAACCTCGAAGGAACTCTGCACTCTATCTTCAGCCAAACTATACTCCACCTCTACAATCTCTAGAAGAGGGACGATGATCGTCAAAAAGACGGTATCTAGACCATCACCGTTTGTATTAGAGACCTTCTCTCTTCTTTATATGCTCGGCATATTTTTCTGGTGTAAGCAGCTTCTCCAACTCTTTAGGGTCTACCATCTCTATCTTGAAAAGCCAGCCTTCTCCATAAGGATCTTTGTTGATTAGTTCGGGTTCTTCTTCCAGTCTCTCGTTCACCTCTACTATCTTTCCAGAAACGGGAGCGTAGACGTCTGCAGCTGCTTTGACAGATTCTAGGCTAGCAACAGCTTCACCAGCTCTAACCTCACGGCCAACCTCTGGTAGTTCTACACCAACTATATCCCTCAACTTTTTCTGAGCATAGTCTGTCACGCCAACCACTACAACACTATCCTCTTTCTTCGCCCACTCATCAGTCTCTGTGTAGAGACGGTCTCTCAACACTAGATAGTCTCCAACACGGATCTCCTCAGCCAACAACCAACACCAAACTAATACACAGCCTTTCAAAGTACTACTTAAACGTAAAACACTGCCCCTAACGGAAACTGTTACTCTTCCAATGAACATGTAGACCGAGATCGGAGTCGTGAGCGGTGAAGGCCTACCACTCTGCTAGGTGGAGCTGGCAAGTTTCTGCCAAGCCAGAGTTTAGCTGGGGTAGATCCTCTACACCTTAGGGGTAAAGGTTGCCTGTGTCTGCTATTGTCGCCTAGAGTTGCCAAGGTTGTAGAGTATGTGGGGGAGGGAGGCTGAGCGGCTAGGTGTTAGCCTGGAAGAGTACATTATTGATCTACTGGTTGGAGGGTTGGACCCGAAAGGTAGGGTCAGAGAGTATATTGGTGCTGCAAAGGAGTTTCTCGAGCATGCTAGAGAGGAGCTTGAGAAGGGCAACATCTGACAAGCAGCTGAGAAGGTTTGGGGTGCTACAGTACTGGCTATCAAGGCTTATGCAGAGTGGAGGGAAAGCAGTTGACCAGTCATGGGGGCTATGGGAGTACAAGGATGGGGGTTGCCGGAGAGCTTGGCATCTAGGTAAGAGCTGGTAGGAGAGGTGGAGGCGAGGGTAGAGCAGCGAAATGGCTAGAGGGGGCTTATGCCATCTTTCGGCCTAGGATGCGCTCATCATAAGCTGTTTATGGTTCAGCCCCGTGACTGCTCCACATGCCCACCTAGACATTCTCTCGCTTCACCACCTATTTTTCCTCCTAGGGCTTCTGATAGTGTTGCTAGCCTCTTCAAGTGTTCATGGTCGAGTGTTTGTCGGTTGAGTTTGCAGGCGTCGATTAGCGTTTGTGCTTCTAGGTGGGCGATTCCATGGTCTCGATAGACTCTTGCTTCTATTAGGTGGGTTTTAGCAGCTCCTACTACATCGTTAGCTTCTAAGCGGTCTAGAGCCTCTAAGAAGAGGTTTGCATGACCCTCCAATAGGATGAGACGTTTGTCTCGTTTTGGGGGTTTAGGCCAAACTAGGTCTTCCACACGGTTCAACGTGACGATCTCGATTGGGTCTGAAGCAGCTATGTCAACTCCTACGAGTAGTAGAGGGTCTGCCAAGCGTAGCATGTCGGAGGCTCGAGACAACCATCTTCTCAACCTACATGCTCTTAGAGCATGCTTGAACACGCTTCCAACATAGACTGTTATGAGGGGTTCGACCCACACATCGTGTAGAACTGTTGCAGCTTGAACGTTAAACACGTCTAACAATTCTAGGAGCCTAGTGTAGAGTTCGGGTTTTAGGTGTAGGGCATCGCCTGGAACTATTGCAACACGCCACCAGTCTAGAGAGACAAGCGAGAAGGTTGCTAGAGAGCGGGCTGGCCCACTACATGGCAGCTGTTCTAGATCAACTAGCCGTCTCGCTGTAGACACAACATGTTTTGTGGGATCAGCAACCGATAGGTATACTTTGCATGCTACCCTGTCGGCTATTCTTACAACGCGCTCTAGCAGAGTACCACCATCAACCCTTATCGAGAGCTTGTCAAAGCCAAACCTTCTACCTCTACCTCCTGCAAGCACCAGCGCTGCATCTGCCACACAATAGCGCATTCAAAGACCAGCCCTCCCCCAACACTCGGTAAACGACAAGCTAGTGTTAAGAGGGGTTGACGGAGCAGAGGTCTACACAAAGGGTTTTGAGGTGCTAGGGTGGTGGGTAGCTTCTACGACAAGTTGGCAAAAGCTCCCCAAGCCTTCACGTTTGAAGACTTAATACTATTGCCTGGTCTAGCCGAAATCGAGCCTTGGCAGGTTAGGCTTGAGACAAAGTTTTCCGTAAACCTTGAGCTCAAAATCCCCTTTGCAGCTGCTCCTATGGACACTGTTTCTGAGTGGCAAGTGGGCGTAGCTCTAGCCCTTAAAGGTGGGATAGCAGTTATACACCGCAATATGCCTCGAGAAGAACAGCTAGAACACGTTAGGCGTGTCAAAGAACATCCACCTTTGAAGATCACAAACGTGTACCTAGAAGCCAATGTTTCCTGTCAAGCTGCTAGAGAGTATATGAGAGAGCTAGGTCTTAGAACGGTTCCAGTTGTGGATAGAGGTGGCAAATTTGTTGGCTATGCAGTCTACGGGCTTCTCGAAAACTGCAAAATGGTTGCTGAAGCTGTTAAACCTGGTAAAGCTTACAGCGTTGAAGAAGCTTTAAAAGCTAGGAAAGCTGTGCTTAACGGCGAAGTCGATGTAGCAGCTATCTTGGACAGCAAAGGCCTTCTCATTGGAACATTAACCGTTGCAGATGCTCTTGAAGACATTAACCCGGCTTTGGATAAGAGTGGAAGACTTGTTGTTGGAGCAGCAATATCTCCATTCGATGTTGAGAGGATAAAAATGCTTGATGGTGTAGCAGATGTTCTTGTTGTAGATGTTGCACATGCGCACAACAGAAACGTTATAGAGTCGCTTAAAAAGGTGTCAAAGGAGTTGACATCGGATCTCGTTGTAGGGAATATAGGGTCTGGCGAAGCTGCAAAAGACATACTCGCTTCCATCGAAAACGTTGCCGGGTTTAGAGTTGGCATTGCAAGTGGAAGTATCTGTAAGACTGGAGAGGTTGTAGGAGTGGCTGCACCAACACTCTATGCTGTAGCACTTGTGAGAGATGCTTTGGAAGAGCTTGGAGCCACAAACATACCCATAATCGCTGATGGAGGTATAAAGGGTGCTGGTGACGCTGTAAAAGCTCTAGCAGCTGGTGCTTGGGCTGTCATGTGCGGTAGACTGTTTGCGGGCACCGACGAAGCACCTGCGCCACTGGTGAGGATAGGAGACAAAGTCTACAAACCCTATAGGGGCATGGCGAGCAGAGGAGCTTTGGAGAAAAGGTGGGCTATGGACCGCTACTCACGTAGAGCTAAAAAGGTTGAGGAAGGTGTTGAGGGCCTGGTAGAGTATAGGGGTTCTATCTACCGCGTAATAGACGAGCTTGTAGAAGCTCTAAAAGCAGCACTAGGCTATGTTGGGGCTAAGAGCATCCCCGAGCTCTGGAGGAAAGCAAGGTTTGCCAAACTAAGCCCTCGAGGCGTACAAGAGATAAGACCACATAGCATACACATTTGAAAGCCGCGTGAAAACCGTCTATCTGCAAAACCTACACTTTATCCTCCTAGACACGTCTAGCGCTCTTACATCGTCGATTGCATGGAGTAGCATAACAGCTCTAATGCCAGGTGCACGGTTTAAAACCACTAGACCTTTTCGAAGTATCTCTGCTCTAAGTCTAGGCTGCACATACTCGAGCAAAACCACGTCTACAGCTTTTACAAGGCCTAGTTGCCTACTCAACCTCTTCTCCAACATATCACATAACCCGCCAACATATGCTGGCCAGTCATCAGGCAACACTCTATACCCCGTATAGACTGCAACATCTATGTCGCGAACAGGCTTATCATCCACCAGGATGCCACCGAACACTAGAGCAAGAACTATCTCTGCGAGAAGCTAGAACATCTTGTATCAAACAGATTATCTTTGCACGCTGCTCTCTCGAGAGCCAAGTACTCCTCCTCTTAACATCCTCAAGGATCGCTAGTTTCGACATACCTTTTCAAAGCCTCCAACACTCTATCAACAACCTCTAGACCTTTACGTGTTTCCCTATACAGTCTATCATCTTCAACACGCCAATAACGGTGAACAAGTATGTTTCGAAGAGATGCAAGCCTAGCCAACACAAGAGCATCCTCATACGATACAATGCCAAGCTCTCCTGCAAAAAGCATAGCTTCTCGATAAGACTCCGGTGCAATGCCATGATCAGCCT
>DQUB01000108.1 GCA_015662475.1 Pyrodictium sp. | reverse complement strand
GATGGATTAGCTTCTATAACTCGTCTTACAGCCTCCGAAACACTTGTACCGTTTTGTTCCAACTGCAACATACCCCTTTGCGTATGTTACGGTTGTGTCGCTATCTAAAATACCTTGTTCCTAAGGGCTGTAAAAAGGGCAGAACAGTTTTGAGGGTTGTACTTGCATATTCAGGTGGTTTAGACACTTCAACCATACTTGTCCTTTTGAAAGAAAAATACAATGCAGAAATCATAACTGTAACTGTTGATGTTGGGCAAAAAGAGGATTTAGAAGACGTTGAGGAGAGAGCATATAAGTTGGGAGCAAGCAAGCACTATACAATTGATGCCAAGCATGAATTTGTCGAAAAGTTCGTTTTACCTTCTATACAGCTTAATGGGCTTTACGAAGAAAAGTACCCATTAGGTACTGCACTTGCACGACCATTAATAGCAGAGAAGGTTGCAGAAATCGCAAAACGTGAAGGTGCTGATGCTGTAGCACATGGTTGCACATCTAAAGGCAACGATCAAGTACGATTTGAACTAACTTTGAAGGCGTTACTCCCAGACGATATTAAAATCATAGCCCCAATCAGATTGTACAAGTTTACTAGAAGACAAGCACTTGAATTTCTTAGAAGTAGAGGGTACGATGTGCCTTCAACACACAAAAAGTATAGTATTGATGAAAACCTTTGGACACGTAGTATTGAGGGAGGGGAGCTTGATGATCCAGCTGTAGAACCTCCAGAAGAAGTTTTTGAATGGACAGTCCCACCTCATAAAGCACCTGACAATCCACTATACCTCGAATTGGAGTTCCGAAATGGAGTTCCAGTTGCCATCAATGGAGAGAAAATGGATCTGTTTAAGATAGTTGGCTTGTTAAACGAGATTGTTGGTAGTCATGGTTTTGGTAGAATAGATCATATAGAGAATCGTGTTATTGGTTTGAAGAGTAGAGAAGTGTATGAAGCACCTGCAGCCTTAACGTTGATAGAGGCACATAAGGATCTTGAAAAACTTGTATACACACCCCACGAGTATAGATTTAAACGATTAATCGACAATCTATGGTCAGACCTTGTCTATAACGGGTTATGGATAGAACCATTACGTGAACACTTGCAGAAGGTTGCTGCAGAGATGAACCGTTTTGTTGAAGGTGTGGTGAAACTCAAAGTGTACAAAGGTTCACTGACAATTGTTGGGCGTTATAGCGATATAAGTGGTTACCATAAAGAGCTCATAGACTATAATACTGGTTGGTATCCTAGCGATGAAGAGGCAAGAGGCTTCATAACACTCTATGGTCTACATTCACTAACAGCTTATAAGTTGAGGAAGAGAGTTTGAAAGAACAGCCTCTACGCTACCGTGAACACATAGGAGATTCTAAACCTCTAGTAGAAGAGTTCATTTCAAGTTTTAAAGCAGATAGACCAATAGCCAAAAGCATAGTAATCGTCCATGCTGCTCACCTCATAGGACTATACAAGGAAAAAATGATCCCCTCCAGTGTAGCTTCAAAAATAGCAAAAGAACTTCTACTTGTGCTAGAAAATCCAGAGCAAGTCTACAACTGGTCTAAGAGGGTAGGCTGCACCTTTGAAGACTTTTTTGAAGCCTTAGAGTCATATTTACACTACCGTCTTGGTGAGATAGCAGGCTACTTGTATCTTGGTAGAAGTCGTAATGACTTCATTTCTGCTGCCCTAAGACTTGCCGCTCGCGAATACTCAGTTGATCTGCTAGACAAACTGCTTCGTTTACGAAACATTCTTCTAGACAAGGGGGAGAAGCAGTCAGGCAAACTATTCCCCTACTTCACACATCTACAGCTAGCCCAGATAGGGTCAGCAGCCCACTACTTTATTGCTTTCGAAGAGGCTTTGTCTAAGATTTGGAGTTCTATTTTTGATGCAACTCTCAGACACTGCTACGATAATCCTCTTGGCTCGGGACCAGCTGTGGGTACTACAGTACTGCTATCTAACGAGGTAGTTAGCAAACTTTTGTGCTTCGAAGTCCAGGTTGCACCTTATTATGCTACTGGTTCAAGGCTTTTCATTTTGGATTTACTAGCTTCACTTCTTTCTCTCTTTATGGAGTTTTCGAGGTTTGCCAACGATATAATAACGGTTAACACTCTAATTCCAGGGTTTATAGAATCGCCTAGGGAGCACGTAGCTACTAGCAGTATAATGCCACATAAGCAAAATCTTGTAAGTCTCGAGCTTATTAGAGCAAAATGTGGTAAAGCGATTGGCTGGCTTAGCTCAGCCTTTTCCATTTTAAAAGGCTTAACTTATGGCTACAATTTAGACTTTCAAGAACTCAACATATTATTAGTCAAAGCATTTAGAGAGGCTATAGAAGTTACCAAGGTGTTTGAAGACTATATTGCTAACATCAATGTTGTTGATGAAGTTCTAAGAGAATGGGTTAGAGACAAGATATTCTGGAGTAGCGAACTTGCTGAAGAACTTGCTAAAAAGCTGAACATATCATTTCGTGAAGCATACTATAAAGTTGCAAAAGCTTTGAGAGATGATGGATGGCGTCTTGGAGAGAACACGAAAAAACTGTTGAAGATAGTGGGGATTAGAACTGACAACTTGTTCGATATTATTTCAAGAAGGCCGTGGGAGAAGAGAGTTCTAAGCCACATACGATACAAACGTGAGAAACTTGCCAGTGATGTAGAAAGATTGGATAGTTTGCAGAAGAGGTTGCAAGAGTGTAAAGCTACTCTTATAAGGGAGCTTCGTAGGCTGGCAGGTGAGGGCTTTTGAAAGTCTTAGTCTACCCGAAGCTTAGATGCGATTATGGGCTAAAAGCCCGCCTACTACTGGCAGATGGTCTTAGAGTTGAAGGTTGTGGCTTTGGCGCTTCTGGCATTAGAGTTGGAGAGGTTGTTTTCTCAACAAGTATGACAGGATATCCAGAAAGTCTTACTGATCCTAGTTATCGTGGACAAATACTCATCTATACACACCCTATGGTCGGCAACTATGGCATACCTTCGACTAGACATACAGTTCATGGGATACCGGCAAACTACGAATCTGACACAATACATGTTGAAGGGTTTATCGTAGCTGAACTGAGCAAACCCCACCACTATCTATCGACAAAATCGTTGCACGAGTGGTTACGCGAAAACAATGTTCCAGGAATGTACAGAGTTGACACACGCGCGCTGGTGAAGCGTATTAGAGAATATGGTGTTATGATGGGGGTACTTGCAGTCTTTGATGAACGTGAAGAAGTTTCTTGGGATGAGATGGAGCGTTTGCTAGAGAACAGTAAGAAGTATGACGAGATAAACTTCGCATATAAGGTTTCTCCAAAAGAACCGATAGAACATCATCCCGTAGGCGTGAAACCCATAGGAACCGTTAACGTTGTAGACTGCGGTTTAAAATATGGTATATTGCGTTGGCTACTGCGTAAAGGGTTCGTTGTACGTCGATTGCCATGTTGGAGTAAACCAGAACAAATAGTTGAAGAAGCTAATGGTGTACTTCTAAGCAATGGGCCTGGCAATCCTGCACTTCTCGATGAAGTTATAAACAATATTAGAGAAGTGGTAGAGTATCGCGTGCCTATCCTAGCGATATGCCTTGGCATGCAGCTTTTAGCGTTAGCTCTCGGAGCCAAAACTTATAAACTACCATACGGGCATAGAGGTCCGAACAAGCCAGTAGTAGATGTTAATGACAATAGATGTTATATTACAACCCAAAACCACGGTTATGCTGTTGACCATAAGAGTCTCAAAAATGCTGGGCTCAAACTATGGTTTGTGAACCCCGATGATAAATCTGTTGAAGGTTATCTACACCCCTCAAAGCCTATCATAGCAACCCAATTTCATCCAGAGGGTGGTCCTGGCCCTCACGATACAAGTTGGGTCTTCGATATGTTCAAGAATATGGTGATGAAACATGGACATTAGGAAGGTTTTGGTCATAGGATCAGGGGCTATCAAGATAGCTGAGGCAGCTGAGTTCGATTATAGTGGTAGCCAGGCTCTTAAAGCTTTGAAGGAAGAGGGGATAGAGACGGTATTAGTTAACCCGAACATAGCAACTATACAGACAAGCCATAAGTTTGCGGATAAAGTGTACCTTGTACCTCTCAAGGTCGAATTTCTTGAAAAAGTTATAGAGAGAGAAAGACCTGATGGAATTTTGCTAGGTTTTGGCGGTCAGACTGCACTAAGTCTTGGAATACAATTACATGATAGAGGCGTGCTTCAAAGATATGGCGTGAAAGTGCTTG
>DQUB01000174.1 GCA_015662475.1 Pyrodictium sp. | reverse complement strand
GACACCTCACCGAGCCCCTGCATCTCTTTCAACTTCAAAGCTTAGTCGTCGTAAGAGTGGTTCTAAGATCTCTGGTTCTACCCCGTCTCTAAGCCTTACCACGGCTAGGCTTGAATGACCACCTATGTTTTCTGCTACTCCTTTTTCGAGTAAGCCAACTGCTATCTTGTACGCTTTTACACCCCTACTCCTTATTATGAGGAGGCGTACACCATCATCGCGTTCGATTAACACTGCAACAGGCTGTCGTAGTATTTTGAAGAGTTTTGATGCTAGAGCTGATGCACCTCTTCCCCGCCATTTTCTTCTCGCATCAACAAATTTCATGAATCCTATTCTCTTGGCGCTCATAGCTAGCTCCTTAGCCTTCTCCTCTATCTCCCTATCAGACTCTTCAGCGATACGCATAACCTGCTCTATCATCTTCATGTCAAACGGCGTTTGCATTGGCAGTGGAGAAGCAAGCCATCTTACAAGCTTTATCCAAAGCTCGCGATCTCTCAACACCGTCGAAGCCTTCGATATAGATGCTGCTAGTTTGACAACATTCTCTTCGTGAGGTGCTGGTTTCCGTGTTTTCTCCAACACGCTAACAGCATTCATAAACGCTTGTAGTCTGGGCGTCAACCTCTTCAAGCCAAGACTTGAGAGCACATCATATGTTAGCAATGCTGTAGGTTTGTGACCTATGTAGAGCTCTTCTACTAGCCTGTTAAGCTTCTCCATAGAGTAGAGTGTCGAGTAGTGGTGGTCTATGTAGACTAGTCGTGTGCTTCCACACTCTCTGCTAAACGATACCAGCGTATTGTATACTCGTTCCGTCAATGGAATGTCTAGGATTGCCACTACGTCTGGACAACTATCAGCAACAGCTTCTGCTAGAGTATCTTGGAAGCCTCTAGGCCCGCTTGGATAAGCATGTACCTCGTATCTGCCCCTTAAAGGGTATAGGTGGCGGTATTCCTGAGCATACACTATCATTGCTGCTGAGGTTGCACCATCAGCATCCCAATCAGCTATGACAACAACATGTTTTTTCACTGCTGTTCTTGGCTTCTTACTCGTAGACAGAGCGGGCAAGGGGCGCCTCCTAGTGGCTAGGAGATATGTAGGAGGGCCTGGATATGTATTCTATCTGGCCAGGTGACAGGGCCTTAGAGGCCCACCGAGGGATGAGCCTGGCCGTCCCACCCCGAGACCCATATCACCCCAACACTAGAGTTCTACATATATGGTGTACGTTATGAGCGAGTTCAAATGTGAAAACCCACCATGCCTACACGTTGTCGTTGACTGGTCTAAGAAGTTCTTCGCAGTCTTTTTGGAGACCGCTGAGGGAGACTACATATACGTACCATGGTCCGAAGTAGAGAAAGCCTACGCTAAAGTCTCAGAGCTTATCAGGAAGAGGTTTAGAGAGGCTAAAGATAGAGAGATCGATTTTCTAGCCATGGAGTATCTTGGAGCTGAACCTATAGAGGAGGAGTCTGAAGAGTAGTGTGCCAAACACTTTTATACATCGTCGGGTGGAGTTGGAAACCGGTGCTGTTTATTGCCAAGCTTCGAGGCTGGACCAAGAAGATACTCTGGGTTAACCTCTCAAAACGCGAAGTAAAAGTTGTGAGATACGATGGCAAGCTAGCCTCAGAGTTTGTTGGTGGACGAGGCTTTGCCATAAAGCTTCTCTGGGACTACAATCCTACAGGTGTAGATCCACTATCACCTTCAAACCTTCTCATCATTGCTGCAGGCCCCTTAACAGGAATGCCTTGGCCTGGCAGTAGTAGGGTTGTTGTTGCTTCTAAAAGTCCGCTAACAGGAGGCTATGGCGATGGCAGTATTGGTGGTCGGTTTGGAGCTGCATTGAAGGCTGCTGGTTACGATGCAATTGTCGTTGTTGGTAGGTGTAGAAAACCTTGCATATTACACGTCGATGGAAATGGTAGGAGCGAGATTGTTGATGCCGAAGAACTCTGGGGTGTTGATGCTTATAGAGCTTATGACAGACTTGTAGAGCTCTATGGCAAGCTTGCTGGCATACTCTTGATAGGGCCTGGTGGTGAGAATCTAGTCCGTTTTGCCACTATAGTGTCTGAGCGTGGCCGTAGTGGTGGTAGACCTGGTATTGGTGCTGTTATGGGCTCTAAACTGTTGAAAGCTATTGTTGTTGAAGGAGATGGGGTACTAGAGGTATTCGACGACGATGTTTTGAGGAGACATGTTTTGCAAGTGTTTAGAGAGTTGAAGAGGAGTCCAGCATACGAGTTTTGGAGAGAGTATGGTACAATGTCGACTATCGAGTGGGCTAACGAGGTTGGCGTTCTTCCAGCCTACAACTTTAGAGAGGGTGTGTTTGAGTTTGCTGATAGGATTAGCGGCAAGTATATGAGGAGAATTAGGGTTCGCGTGAAAGGTTGTCCCATATGTCCTATGCACTGTGGACATGTTGTAAGAGATTGTGAGGGTTGCGAGGTCGAGATCGACTACGAGAATATTGCTATGTTGGGCTCGAATCTAGGCATTGCAAGACTTGAAGATGCTGCTATGTTGAATAGACTTGCTGACCTCTACGGCCTTGACACGATAAGTCTTGGCAACGTCTTGGGCTTCTGGTCTGAAGCTTATGAGAAGAAACTTGTTAGAGAAGGTGTTGAGTGGGGCGATGTTAGAGGGTATGCCGAGCTGATAGCCGATATAGCTGCGAGAAGAGGAGTCGGGGATCTGCTGGCCGATGGTGTTGCAAGAGTTGCTAGTAGGGTTGGTGGTAGAGAGTTTGCTATGCATGTTAAAGGCTTGGAGGTTAGCGCTTACAACTGCTATGCTGCTCCAGCAATGGCGCTTGCCTATGCAACATCGCCTATTGGTGCACATCACAAGGATGCATGGGTTATCTCGTGGGAGATAGGTGTTGGTCGTACAAGCTATTCTCGCGATAAAGTGTTGAAGGTTGTAGAGTTGCAGCGTATAAGAGGTGGTATGTTTGAGGTATTGACAGTTTGTAGATTCCCTTGGGTTGAACTTGGACTTGCAATAGACTATTATGTTAAGATGTTCCAGCTTGTTACAGGGCTAAGCTATAGCGTTGAAGACTTCTATGTTGTTGCTGATCGCATCTACGCTTTGATAAGAATGTACTGGGTTAGAGAGTTTGGAGGCTGGTCTATAGAGTTTGACATGCCCCCAGAACGGTGGTTTAGAGAAGCTCCCACTCAGGGACCTATCAAAGGTTTGAAGCTTGATCGTGACAAGTTCCTATGGATGTTGAGAGAGTATTATCGCGTTAGAGGCTGGTCTGAGAAAGGGGTACCACTTCCATCAACACTCCATAGTTTAGGGTTAAACGATGCAATAGGTCTTGCTAAGAAGCTGTTGTAGGTATCTCCCTTTTTCTCCCACCACAAGAAGGCTTAGACTCTTGGTGTTATTGTGCGGTTCGTGATAGGCTGTAAACCTGGTGAGGTAGAGCTTGGCTCGAAGGGACACCATGTAGCTGTTATAGGTGCTGGACCAGCTGGTCTTGCTGCTGCAGGCTATCTAGCCTGTCGCGGCTACAACGTGGAGGTCTACGATATGATGCCAGAGCCTGGAGGATTGATGATGTTTGGTGTTTATGACAAGAGGCTGCCTAGGGAGAATGTTAGACGTGGTGTTGAGGAGCTTCGCAGTCTCGGCATCGTGTTCAAATTGCGTGTTAAGGTTGGCGAAGATGTCGACCTTGAAGACCTAATATCATCTTATGATGCAATTCTAATAGCTACCGGTACTTGGGCTACTAGAAGGCTTAAGATACCTGGCTCAAAGCTTGAGGGTGTTTATGGGGCGCAAGAGTACATTGTCGACTACTACTTGTGGAAGCTTGGCTATCGAGATCAACCGCCACCAATCGGTGATAGAGTGGTTGTTGTGGGGGGTGGATTAACAGCTGTTGATGCATGCTATATAGCGTTAGACCTAGGCGCTACAGAGGTACATCTCGTCTATAGGCGTACAAGGAGAGAAGCGCCTGCTGGTACAAGAGAGTTTCAAGAGTTGGAGAAGAGGGGTGTCACCATACACGAGCTTGTAGCACCAGTCGAGTACGTTGGTGTAGAGGGCAAAGTCAAAGCTGTTAAACTGGTTAAGATGAGGCTAGGCGAACCAGACGAGAGTGGTAGGCCAAAACCAGTACCAGTTCCAGGCACAGAACACATGTTAGAAGCCGACATCGTGCTAGAGGCTGTAGGCCTACGCCCAACCCCTCCCTTCAAAGAGGGGAGAGATTACGGTATCAAGCTCAACCCAGACGAGACAATCTACACCGACGAATGCTACCGTACAACAAGAGAGCCAGTATTCGCTGCAGGAGACGTTAAACACGGCCCATCACTAATAGGCCATGCACTACGAAGCGGCTACGAAGCCGCTAAATGCATTGAAGCATACCTTGAAGGTAGAATCGGGTGGACAACACACTAACACAGTCATCCACCATACAAAGACCGTCAAAAACTCTTCAATCGATACGCCAGAAAAACCTCACAAACATCGAGGAATAGTCTAGCAAAAACCCGTGTTTTCTAAGCGTTGGTGAGAATTGGTGCGGGGGGTGGGATTTGAACCCACGCCGGCCTACGCCGAGCGGGTCTTAAGCCCGCCCCCTTGGACCTGGCTCGGGCACCCCCGCACCCAT
>DQUB01000159.1 GCA_015662475.1 Pyrodictium sp. | reverse complement strand
GCTAGAAGATGAGAAGTATTATGCGCTTTCAACTCCAGCTGCTATAGCAATGGTTGCTGCACACTGGCTTGCTACACGTACCCGTGGAGAAAGATATGCTGTGGTTGGAGGAGGTTTAGTGGCAATAATGACTGCTTTAGCTGCACAGGAAGTGTATGATTATGAGCTTACACTCTACACTAGCGATTTAAGATGGAAGAGGTTGGCGGAGGAGCTTGGCGTACAGATAGAACATGTGAAGAAGCTTGGTGATCATACACGTCCTCTAGCAGCAGTTTTCATAGCAACACTAGACGCCTACGATAGCTATCGTGCTGTTGAGAGTGTGAGACGTGATGGGGATGTTCTATTACACCCAGTATACGTGTATGAGACTCCTCCAGCACTACCACGCTGCAACTATAGACTGATTACAAGTTTTCCAGCAGATACCGGAGTATATCTCCTACGCAAACTAGGCTGTAAAAAGCTTGAAAAGCTAGTGGCTGTGGTAGACGTGTTAGAGAGACCACCTATACCCAGACCAAAACCAGCTCTAATAGTAAGAGTTGGAGCTGGAAAAACTGGGAAGAGCTAAAGTTCTTCTCGAACAACTTCTGCTAGTCTCTTAACACCTTCTCGAATCTCTTCCACTGTTGGAAAGCTATAGTTCAACCTCATAGTGTTATGGCCACCGCCATCAACATAGAATGCGTAGCCTGGCACATAGGCTACACCTCTCTCTACAGCCTTCCTCAACATTTTACGAGTATCTATCTTCTCTGGAAGCCATGCGAACACGAAGAAGCCTCCAATAGGCTTTGTCCACTCAACACCTTCCGGCATATATTCTTCCAATGCTTCAAGCATAGCATCTCTCTTCTCCCTATACACCATCCTCATAACCTCAATGCTCCTCTCAATAATCCTCTGCTTTAGACATTCAGCAGCAACATACTGGGTTAAAGTTGAGCTGTGAAGATCAACATACTGTTTCAACTTCTCCATAGCGGATACTATCTCTTCAAGACCTACAGCCCATCCTAGACGAAAACCTGGTGCAAGAATCTTGCTAAAAGACCCAAGATAGACAACTCTTCCACTCCTATCCAAAGTCTTTAACTTTGTAAAAGGCTTGTTTTCAAACACTATTAAGCCATATGGATCGTCTTCAACAACTATAAGATCGTACTGCTCTGCAAGCTCGAGAAGATATTTCCTACGATCATCAGGCATAGTAGTTCCTGCAGGATTGTGAGCTGTTGGTATCGTATACACCATCTTAACAGGTAGACCTTCTGCTTTCGCCCTTCTAAGCTTCTCTTCCAACTTCTCAACAACCATACCATTTTTGTCCATATCGACCGGGATAAAGCGTGCACCAAACAATCTAAATACACCTATAGCTGCAAGATACGTTGGCCTTTCAACAACAACATAGTCTCCAGGGTTTAGCAGAGCAGCTGATACAAGGTATAATGCTTGCTGACTACCACTTGTAACAATAAGACCATCATCACCTCTAACACGAACCCCCATACGCTCCATAAACGCTTTAAGCTCATCCAACAACACACCTACTCCTCTCGTAGGCGCATACTGGAGACTCTTCTCTCCAAACTCTTCAACAACCTTTCTCACCATAGCAGCAATCTCTTCTCTAGGGAAGAGACGTGGATCAGGAAGACCTCCCGCGAGACTGATAATACCGGGCTTCTCAACCAGCTTGAGCAACTCCCTAATCTCGGAAACACTTACTCTACCAACAATCTCCGAAAGCTTAGAAGCTATATTCACCACAGTCTACACACCAGCTGACACAAAGATGGACTAGCCCCAGTACAAGTACTAAACGCCTAATAGCCCTCCAACACACCACAAAAGAGGTTGGATGGGGACTTTCGCCGGCTCAACCGACTCTACGAATGAGGACGGCCAGGACAGCCGACAGCAACTCGCATATCCAACAGCTGAACCCAATAGCTAATCTCACACATCTACTCTCACTGCCATCCTCATTGTTTAGAAGTTGAGACTTTCTGCCTACATCTAGGGGTTTTCCCTTCTCTAAGTTCTCGGGTTAAAGGACATGTTTCTAGAAATTCTATTAAGGCTATTATCCTGTCAAGGGTTATCTGGCTAACAACATGTTCTATCTTACATGCATCCTCTTCAGCTATCTCTTTAGGCACACCTATCAACTCTAAAAACCTTCTCAACAACACATGTTTTCTATAGACTTGCTCTGCTATTTTTCGGCCTTCCTCAGTTAACTTTATCTCTCCACGCCCTTTCACATAGTCTACAAGTCCTTTCTTCACAAGCTTTTCGAGATATTCCACGACACTTGGTGGTTTTACACCAAGCATTTCAGAAAGCTCTTTTATACGCGCCTTCCCCCGCCGTTCCTCTAGTATGAGTATCGCTTCCAAGTACTCCTCTTCCCTAAACAGTTTACGTTTCATCATTGCTGTGAGAGACAATACGTGTTTCACCGCCACTTTCCCATCTCAACTCACACACTGTAATTTAAGGCTTACAGATAATATTGGTCTGGAGAAGAAAGCTAGAGCTTCTTTAAAAGGAAGAGTTGGGGTTGGGAGAGAAGATAATAGCTACGCATTTTGAAGACGTCCATTACGAGTTGGTGGTAAAACTGGCATTCTGTACTAATAGCTTTTGTTTTAGAAGCCTCGAGTGTCAATGTAGATTTTCAAACATGGTAGCTTTATTGTGGTCGCAATTTCGGGTTTATGGTAAAACTATTCAAGATCTATTGGGCACATGCTACTCTAGTATCTTGTTGTGGTTGGCCGAAAGAGCTACACATTGTTGAGAACCATGTTTGCTGAGCTAGTCATAGGCTTGTTTAGGGGGTCGAAACCCAATTCTATTTTTGGGAGGCTGTGAGATTTGAAGAAAACATTGACTCTTCTCATCACCCTACTCATAGTGTTTTCCATCTCTTCAGCTATTGCAGAGATAAGCTCGAGAGAAAATGGTGATATGCGGAAGGCAACAGCTTTGCTTAGAGTGGAGTTGTCAGGTGTAATTGATAGTGCTCTTGCAGAGTATGTTAGGAGAGCTGTTGAGGAAGCATCATCAAACAACTATGCTGTTCTAATGCTGTTGAATACTCCTGGAGGTTCTCTCGATGCAGCACTCAACATCATCGAAACTTTGAGGGGAAGCTCTGTTCCAGTTATAGGCTATGTTGTTGGTCGATGGGCTGTTAGTGCTGGCACATTAATCCTATTCTGTACACATGTTGCAGCTATGCAACCTGGCACAGT
>DQUB01000037.1 GCA_015662475.1 Pyrodictium sp. | reverse complement strand
GCTATTGGTATGGATTGGGATAGTAGTGGTTCAACAACAGTTACTCTTGGCATATTGAGACAAGTTGTTGAAGAAAATCCACATCTAGGCATAGTGGTTGTTGGGGGTAAAGGTAGACTCGCCACAAGTATACCACAAGAGCTGCCCCAGCGAGCAGAGAGACTAGGTATTCCAAGCTCCAAGATAGAAGAAGTTTTGCTTGCTTCGAAGCTTGCCGCTAAAACAGATAATGTGCTGCTACAAGATGGCTATCAACTATACCATCACACGGTTATAATGAGTGAAGATGGGCTATGGGCTATAGTGCAGCAAGGCATGAATGTTGAAGCCAAGCTTGCAAGAAGATATCATTGGCTTGGCCCCAACGTATCGACTATCGAGCCACATAGCGGGATAGCATGCGCTAGAAGAGAGCAAGCAGTGTTAGATTTAACAAGCAGGCGTAGCACCAGTGCGAGGAATATTATACTCGATCTAGTGAAGCAAGAGCCTAGAAAAACTATGAGGGAAGTGTTAGAGGCTTATCGCATACTCAAAGGTATAGCACCAATCACATCGTGGCTTACCGGAAAAAGGCAAGAGCATGTGAAAAGAGACCTTATAGTTAAAGTCTACAAGCCCCAGTCGAAACCACCACGTCATCTAGAACCGGTGCTTCGCAAACTCTATGAAGTATCGCCACGCAGTATAGAAGAACTACTTCTTGTCGAAGGAGTAGGACCAGCAGTTCTACGCAGTCTTGCTCTCGTGTCAGAGCTCATATATGGAGCAGAAATAAGCCACAATGATCCGGTTACAGCGCCTCTAGACCCATTCCGATATGCATACGTTGTTGGAGGTAAAGATGGTGTGCCATTCAAGTTTGACCCGAAGCTTGCAGAGCAAGTTATTAGGTTTCTAGAGGATGTTATACAGCGTGCCAGGATAGGTGATAGAGAAAAACTCCACATACTAAGAAGACTTAGAAGACTTCTTACACCACCCAAGACCTAGCGAAGCCAAAGCTTCTCTAACACGCTGTCTTACAGAAGCACCTAGAGGTTTACCTACTACCCTTAGGGTGAGTTTGCAAAAAGCACAGATTTCGGCTGACGAGATTAAGCCACACACACTACATGATCGAAGAGGCTCGCTAGGATTGGGGTAAACATCAAGATTCTTTGCGATACGACGTAAAAAGTCTAGTCTTAACCCTTTAACTTCGCCTTCTAGAAATTCTAGCGCCTTCTTAATGGTTGCTTCAAAATAGCGTCGTGGTTTAAATGGGCATGTTGTTTCGACAAAAGGTAGTTTTGCTGCCTTAACATAAGATCTTGTTTCATCCTCTAAAACCTCGTAAAGAGGTCTTACTCTCCCAACAGCAAGACTATCTAAAGGATCTGTGGCTGGACCATGTTTCTTTATAGCCGAGAGATCCTGTAGAAGAAAGTTCTTGAGTATATACGCAGCAATATCGTCAGCATTGTGGCCTAGGGCAACTGCTGTAGCACAAGCTTCAATGCCAACAACATTGAACAAGTACCTTTTAATGGTGCCACATATGCTGCAGGCAGGGCGCTTCAACTTTTTCACCATCTGTGGCAATGTCACGCCGAGAAGGTCTGCAAGATTCAGTACGAGTAATGGCACGTTAAGCTTTCTCGCAATCTCGCGACACACTTGCTCAGAATGTTTCGAGTACTCTCCAATTCCAAGATTTATATGGACAGCCAATATCTCAAAACCAAATTCGTTAGCAAGCCTCTGCAAAACACTCAGTAGAGTTACACTATCCTTGCCTCCTGAAAGACCTACAACAACATGTTTTAACTTATCAGCCAATTTGTACTTATTAATAGATCTACGCACTCTATCGACTATAATGTCTACAAAATGTTCATCGCAGAAATAGCGTCGAAGAGCAGGTGAGAAATAGGATGCGTTACCTCCACAAACACTACATCTAAGATCTTTTCTCGTCCTTGTCAAACTAGCCCCTTCCTAAGATGGAGTCTTTCGTTCAATAAGGACAGCGTTGATTACACCATCTTGACCAGGTCTTGAGGTCACAACAGCTTTGCCCAACTCTGTTTCTATAATCGTACCCTTCACGATTATTCCACTTCTAGCATAATGTGGATTTGCAGGCGTTTCGACTACGCGGAGTATTCTAACCTTCTTCGCCGTCTTTGTCTGTGGATCTACAACATTAGCATATACAGCTTCCTTAAGCCTAACTTTATGGTTACCTCCTCTAACTCTTATTATCTCGCGTCTTTCACGGTTCGACAATCTTGTGAAGGTTGGATATCTACCCATCCAATACTTCCTCTTTACCTTCTGATGTGGTCTTTTCCTTCCACCCGTAGGCTTTCTAAGATCATTGCCCTGATACACACCCATCTTCTACCCAACCCCACGCGATTTTCTCTGGCCATGGCTTTATAAGGTTAAGCTGTCCTGAGCAGATTCTTTTCGAGTTCGTCGAGGAACCTTAATCGTTTGGGTATTGGTGGATGTGTTGAGAATAGCTCTGCCAATGGATTTGTCTTGGACTTCTTCAGCTCCTCAATTACATTATCTATGTCGTAGAAGTAGTTGACGAAGAATAGCATTGAAGCTGCACTATTTCTACTCAACTCTTCTACAAGCTTCAAATTGTTTACATAGGCTAAATGTAGCTTTGCAAGTGCTCTTTGTAGTGGTCTTGCGCTCCCAACAACTATTGCTGAGTGAGCATCGGCATAGTACTCTCTAAGTCTGCTCAAGTGCCTAAGCAGGAAATGTAGTATTATTGATGCTGCTACAAGCACAATGCCGACAACAAGGTATGTGAGAGCACCTCCCCTTTCTTCACGTCTATTGTTGTAGTATCCGCCAATGATGCCTAGGTCGACAAGCATTCTGCCAATGTAGTAGACTATGCTTGGTAGTAAACCGAGTGCAAGCAATATATGGACATCCTTGTGGCGTAAATGCCCTATCTCATGGCCGATAACGGCGACAAGTTCTTCTCGAGACATTAATTTCAACATTCCGCGTGTAACAGCGACATAGTATCCTGTAAACGGGTTTCCATATGCAAAGGCGTTTGGCGCGTCAATTTCTGCGATAACGAGTTTCGGTTTTCCTCTAAGGCCAGATGCTTCGGCAACCCTATACACCTCTTCGCGCAACCAGTTAAGTTCAGAACCAGCCTCACGGACGTTATACAATATGTTTATAATGTAGGGTGCCATAAGCCACTGTATAAAGCCCATTATAGCCACAAGAATGGCTATAAGCAGCAAACTACCACTATAACCGAGTATGCTGATGGTGAACCACAATAGCAGCGTTGATAGACCAACTACGGCTAAAGCTGTTAGTATCATCGACACTCTCAATTGGACTAAACTCTTTGGGTTATTGGCAACGAGTTTAGGTCCTATAAAGGCTATAGCAGCAACAGTTATGAGGCTAACTAACGTGACAAGTAGCCAGCCAGGCCACAATGTGAAGTAGAGCGGGAAGAGATACATTCCCTTTTACCACCCAGCAAAGAGCTTGTCATGTGTAGGGGGCTATTTTGCGTTTAAGTAGGTGCGAGGACACGTAACATCACTTTTCACCACCTCTAAAAGTTTTGCTCGAAGTTTATCTAGGCAAGGCAACTTGTAGAGAGGAGAATTCAATCGTGGTACTAAAGCCATGATAAGAGCTGATTCAGAAAGCATAGTTCTCGTTATGAGCCCCTGTGTCAAATAGCCTATGAGACCCAATCTTCTCCCTATATTCGGACGTGACAGTGTTTTGGAAGCGATTTCGGCTAGTTCAACACCCTTGATCAGTTCGTCAACCCACTCATTTGGAACCATAAAAGCTTGGCTAAACCCTATACTCACACGCTCACTCCTATCAACAATTACAGCAACTTGTAAGTCTAATACTAGATCACCTATTGAGAATATGCCAGCCTCTATACCCACCCCATACTCAGCATTGTTGACACTTGCTATAGCCTGGCTAGCCCTATTTAAGGCTCCAAGCAGGGTTTCAGCTAGACCACATGGTTGTGCATTAACGCCACTTGGAACATCAACAGCTACAACTTGAGGGTTACAGAGCAGTCGCATTATACGAGAGACAGCATAGACTTTGACAGGATTTTTGCTTCCAAGAGCAACAACACACTTCTCCATACCACACCCCATGATAGTTTAAAGCTTGCATACATAGCCTAATAATAGCTACAATGGAAAGGTGTGTTAGATGGGTGTAACGTGTCCATACTGGGTTACAGATCGTCTAGCAGGATGTGGTTTACCATCACCTTGTACTGTGCGTCGGTTAGCGAAAAAAGGAGTTGTACATGTTGTTGTCCTAGTCGAATCTCATGAGGTATACGATTACTGGCCTAACATAGAAACCTACTTTGAAACATTAAGTGTGCATGGTATGGGCTATTCATGGCTTCCAACACCAGATGGTGGTGCTCCAGACCCAGATGATGCAATTAAAGTCTTTAGGCATGTATACCGCCTGGAAAAATTAGGCGCTAAATCACTTTTTCATTGCTATGGAGGAGTAGGTAGAAGTCCAACATTAATCGCAGCCTATCTCATTGCAAAGGGTTTAAAATTAGAAGAAGCTGTGAGTATGGTTAGAAGAGCAAATCCCTATGCCAGCTTTACAGATGAACAAATCCTATTTATTGAAATGTTTGAAAAGTTCTACAGAGGTATTCTACTAAGACAAGCCTAGTTTACATGTACGGTTGCGGTCTACCCGTACTGACAACATGTGGAAAGTAGTCCCATAAGACAGCGTTTATCGCAATATAGACATTGACAAGTCTTACCACATCCTCTGCTATAACTGCTTTATTACAGTCTGTTAGTAGCCTATGGATTTCAGCAATGACAGCCTCTGGATTATCTAGTGCTGGTTGCACTGCTATACGACAATATGGACATATCCTAAGCACCTCTAGTATAATTCTAGATGAAAGTCGTAGCTTCTCTTTAGTCTCAAGCGATTGTATAGATTGTTGGTGTTCCGGTGAAAACTTAACACCTATACCGAGTACCAGCACGTTAGTATTTAACATAAAAGCTCTAAGTCTAACGGCAAGCGGAGGTGGAGAGATAATTTCGTAGCTCCATACAGCCTGTGGAGGCTTTTCTAACGCATTTTCAACCCGAAAACCAAGTTTCTCCATCAACTCTCTAAACTCTGTAGCTGTTAAACTAGTTCCACGCTTTTCCCGACACCCAAACAAGAGATTGAGGAATTTATATGAATCGGAGTTTAGGTTGCAAAAGGTCTCGTGAAGTTGGTGCAGAGCAGTGCTAGAAAGATCTTAGCACTAGCAATAATACAAGCGTTTTTTGCAACTAGTGGTTTTTCGTTGCTACGTCCAAGTATAGCCGCAAAATTAAGATATGAGTTGGATGCACCAGCTCATCTCGTTACAGGTTTCGGATCATTACTTCTCCTCGGGAGAACATTAGGCAGTCTAGTTGGAGGAATATACATTGTCAATGTTGTTAAATGTTTTGAGTCAATAATACAACCATTAAGTGCTCTCATAATTTCCCTAATAATTTACTACTATTCTTTTTCACAATTCCCTATCATGATACTTGTGCTAGCATTCTTTCAAGGGTTTGCTGCAGGGCTTATGTGGCCATTACTTCAAAGCATAGTGGCTGTGTCCGCAGGTTCTAGGAGAACAGCGTACCTGACCCTCTATACAAGTCTTGGCGGTCTAGGACTTGTCAACGGCTACATCTTATACACAATGCTTGGAGAAGACATTACTTTTAAAATCATAGTAGCCTCAATCTTCTATACAGTAGCATCAGCGGTGGCATTTGTAGGGCTGGTATCCGGTTATCGAAGCTCGTGTATTCCTCCTGAACAACGCAGAGTAGGGATAACCTTTAGAGGTGCCATTCCTGTCACCCTCTTCTCGCTAATGTATGGTTTTCTAGCTGGTATTGGAGCTGAGTACAGCTATCTTGTCATCTGGGAGGTTGTTGGTATTGAGAAGAAGTTGCTTGGAGTAATCTACGCTATAGCTGATCTAGCAGCGGCTGGTATAGGTCTTTTGATTGCCAAGTTAGCAAAACGTTATAGTGAAGAGCTGCTTATGTTGATAGGTTTAACGATAATGTTCTTAGCATCACTAATAGGTTTTGTAAATGAGTTGTTAGCAGTGATAGGTATTGGAACGTATGTTGCAATAGTTTCAGCTCTTCTTGGAGTTGCTAGAAGCTACTCGGTAAAGCTTGGAGGCGACCAGAATGTTAGCGGTGCACTAGCTCTATCCAATGCTGCAAGTGGTGTAGGTGTTTCGGTTATGGGGGTAATGTCTGGTTTCATCTATGTAGAGTTGCAAAATCTTGGTCCAAAAGGCCCACTACTACTCTACCCCATAATGAGTTTGCTACTCATCGTCATCGTACTGGTATGCGAGAGAAAGTTGCAAGGTGTTTAGAGACTTGAAGTAGCCTTACTAGATGTTTATATAGGTAGAGTTTACAAACTAAATTATGCTGGTGCAAGCAGTTATGCCTGTTGAGAGAGTCAAGACAGGCATACCTGGTATGGATGAAATACTCAATGGCGGTATACCAAAGAGGAATGTTGTGTTGTTGAGTGGTGGTCCAGGCACTGGTAAAACCATCTTTAGCCAGCAATACCTTTGGAATGGCCTTCAAATGGGCGAACCGGGAATCTACGTAGCTCTAGAGGAACATCCAGTGCAAGTTAGGATAAACATGTCACAATTCGGTTGGGATGTGAGACCGTACGAGAAAGAAGGAACATTTGCTATTATTGACGCCTTTACTGGTGGTGTGGGTGAGGCAGCAAAGAGAGAGCGTTATGTTGTAAGAGATCCTACAGATGTTGGTCTGCTAATTGACGTGTTAAAAGAAGCTATAAGAGATGTTGGTGCTCAACGATGTGTTATAGACTCTGTCTCAACATTGTATCTTACAAAGCCTAGTGTAGCAAGAAGTGTAGTAATGATGCTTAAGAGGGTTTTAAGCGGTTTAGGTTGTACGAGTATTCTTGTAAGCCAGGTGTCAGTGACAGAGAGAGGATTTGGAGGACCTGGTGTTGAGCATGCAGCTGATGGTATTATCAGGCTAGATCTCGATGAGATAGAGGGTGAATTGAAGAGAAGCTTGATAGTCTGGAAGATGAGAGGTACGAAACACAGCATGAGACGCCATCCATTCGAGATAACAGATAAAGGTATAGTTGTTCACCACAACAAAGTATTGAGGGTAACAAGAAGAGGAATTATTGAAGAAGAGGTTTCAGGCACGTAAACAAAACACAATCTCTCGCGCAAACTCCTACTAAAACTTTAAGATGAAGTCTACTAAAACTCCTACTGGGCTATGAGGAAGAACCCCGATTACCGCGGGGTTAAACCGAAAACAATTCTTTAAACCGTGTGGTTGGGCCGGCGCAACCGAGCCCCAAACCCTATTTTTGCCGTTTAAGGTGGGAACAACGCTTTTTAAAGAAGTCGTACTTTTCTCGTATAACGGCCCCGGTCCCCTGCTACTAAGCCCCGTGTCGTCGGGGACAGATGGGCAGGGGGCGGGTCACTCCCGGCCGTATCATACAACTTGTTGACTCATCTCAACATTTTAATAGGGCTAGTAGGCACTTCTCTAGGCCTTGGTGTTGATCGATTGTGTCGAACCCTCTTCTCGAAAAACTTGCCGAGTTGAAACGTGTTGTTGGCAATACACCTGTTATAAGGCTTAGAAATCTTTTTCCCAGCAATGTCGAGGTCTATATGAAGCTTGAATTTATGAATCCTACTGGCAGTCATAAGGATCGTATAGCACTGTTCATGGTTGAAGATGCGATACGGAAAGGGCTACTATATCCCGGTGGTACGATTGTAGAAGCTTCAAGTGGAAATACGGCTATATCTATTGCTTGGGTTGCAGCTAGACTTGGTCTAAGGGCTGTTATAGTAGTTGAAGAGCAGGTGTCTAGGCAGAAAATAGGTGTGTTGAAGAGTCTTGGTGCTGAAATTGTATATGCTAGGCAGGGTGAAAATGTGAAACTTGCTAGCGAGCTTTCTGAGAAGCTTGGTGGAGTTTGGCTTAACCAGTATGATAACCCGGCAAACCACTTGGCCCACTATACTACTACTGGTCCTGAAATACTGAGACAGCTTGGTGAAGTAGACCTTTTTGTCATGGGCATGGGAACTTGTGGTACTGTAACTGGTGTTGGGAGGTTTCTCAAGGAAAAACTTGGAAACCGTGTTAAGGTTGTAGGTGTTGTTCCTAGAGGGTCGGCTATCAAGGGAGGGCCTGGAAAGGGCGATCGTATAGAAGGTCTAATAACAAGCTTTGTGCCAGGTCTCTGTAGAGAGTTCGATGAATATGTTGATGAGATTGTTGAGGTGAGCTACAACGAAGCTTTAAAAGCTGTTAAAGAGCTTGCCAGAAGAGAAGGCATATTGGCAGGCTTATCTTCAGGTGCAAATATTGTTGGTGTTAGAAGAGCTCTAGAACTCTTTAAAGCAAGAAAAGTTGTAACCATTGCAGCTGACTCTATACTTCGCTATCCAGAACTACTCTCTTAACCACCTTATTTTCTCTAAAATAGACTTGTAGTCATCAACACTATGTGCAACACGGTTATACTTGATTTTCAGCAAATCGCGTAGTCTCTGGTGGAAAAACCTCCTATCGCCTAAAACGTATATGGCTTTGTCGTCTGGCCCTCTAATCGCCCTCCCAAGAGCTTGTTTTACACGAATAGCAGCTGTTACTGTATAAACATAGTAGTTTGTGTCGTCTTTACCTACTTTAGCTTCAAGCCATTCGATAAAGTCGAGTAAAAGGTCGTCGGGTTGTGGGTAGGGGACGCCAGCAACAAATACAACTTTTATTAGGCTTTTACCTCTATCGTCCACAAGTTCTACTCCTTCTGACAGTTTGCCACCTGCAATAGCGTTTATGAGAAGTCTTTCGCTGCTAAGCGCTATTTCACGTACTTCGCTTATCGTTGTTTCTTTTCCTTCAACAATCATGTTGTAGTCTTGTGGAAGTCTAGATACTATGTTGTGCATAAACTCGTAGCTTGGGTAAACGGCTAAGATAACACCCTTTGTAAGCTCATATGTTGCCTTTAAATACTCAGCATATTTGTCGAACATTTCCCTAGTCCTACTTGTATATTTTGAGGAGACGTCTGCAAGCACTATGGTGTAGTACTGTTTCTGTGAGTGTATAATGCCGTGGAACATTTCGACATCGTAGACGGATATTTGCTTCTTTATACACAGTACATCGCGAATGTAAGAGGCTGGAGGGAGGGTGCCACTCATAAGAATGGCTGATTTGGCTCTTGAAAGGGGTTCTCCAACAACGCTACAAGGTGTGCAGGGGAGTACGTGGAGAATCTTCTCATTCTTTTCAACAGAGACGTATAAGCGAGATTCTTCTTGTATAAGCGCTTCAGCGAAAACAGCAATACGCGCTGTTGCAACCTTTACACGTGTTGCTTGTTCAGGTGCTTCTTCAAGAGCTTGTTTGACCTTCTCAAGTCTAATTTCAGTCGCAATATCTATCCAGTTTTGAGGATCTCCAAGGATTTCAACTATGGCTGTTTTATCTATTCTTCTAAGCCTATCTCCAGCTTTCAATCTACGAACATAGTCTAAGAGTTCTTTAAGAGCCTTGATCGCCCCCTCATAATCTGGCGCATACTCTCTAACTTCTTTGAGAGCAGCCTCAATATCTCTAACTCTAAGCTTTTCCTCAACCATGGTATGTGCCTCTATTAGACTATGCGCTTCGTCGACAACTATGTGGAAATCGTTGTATTCGTGGGGTTCAAATACACTTTCAAAAATACGACGCTTAAAGAGGTAAGGGTATGTTGCCACAACAAATTTTACGTCGTCAACCAAGCTTTTTAATGCAAAGAAGGGGCATAGACCATACCCTATCAACAGTTTAACGGTTTTGAAGGGATCGCCTTCACCCTCGCGGATAATGTTAATGATGGTCTCCTTATCTACTTCTGATAGCGAGTTGAAATAGTTGCAGATGCCTTTTAACCTTGCCAGTTTACAGTTTTCCCAAAACTCGTCGATGGAAGGCATTTCTCCACCATTGCTTCTACGGAGTAGTGGGCACATACGTCTAGCACTATACAGGAATGTATAGTTAACTTTAAACTTTTCAAGCTCTTTCGTGACTGGAGCAATCTCGTTTCTGGTACGAACTACATAGAGTACTCGATCAGCATTAGCTAGGAGAAGACCGTAGATAACAGCAGCAGTCTTTCCAAACCCTGTAGGAGCCTGCACTGCAAGCAATTGTCCTAACTCAACAGCTTTACGTACAGCTTCGGCAACCTCGCGTTGTCCACGTCTAAAACTCTCATAGGGAAATACGATATTTTGCTGCTTTTCTGCCCCAATTACTACTTCTACCTCCCAAAGATAGGATGTAATGGTAGTGGGACTTAAAGGCTGGAGTCGCGAGAGAAAGGCAGGGTGTTTGTGGCATGGGAGGCAAGCATGGTAAGTATGCTTATGTGCTTCGCGAAGACGGGTGGTATGTGAAGGTTAGAGTGTTGAAGAGTAGAGATGAAAAAGACCCGTCAAGATACATTGTGGTTGGCGTAAAGACTAGAAAACCACCACTAACATTTCCCATATTGAAGATAGAAGAACTACCTGCTGAGGTCCAAGAACAGATTAGGAGAGTTTAGGCGGGTGTCGGGACGCGGCCTCAATCCACACGTATAACAGATTTTTCGGTTGTCCGGCAGAGCCTCCTCATACACCCGCCATTTTAAGAATACTTGTAGAGTGTGGGTTTTAGGGCCACTCGTGGCTTGAAAGTATATATTTTAACAACTTCCTAATACTTATAATGCCTACAACTCTACCTTGGTCATCTACAACTGGTATGTGGCGGACGTTGTGTTCAACCATTTTATGTGCTATGAGGGGGAGAGGATCATCTGGAGAAGCTGTTACAAGGTTACCCTTTGTCATCACCTCTTCAAGTTTTGTCGATAGAGGTTTATTTGATGCTACCACTTTGACAAGATCTCTTTCAGTAAAAATGCCTAGCAATTTTCCTTGTTCATCGACAATCAGTACACTACCTACATTGTATTCTCTCATCTTTCTAGCAGCATCAGCAACTGTTTCACTAGGCTTAGCTGTGACAAGGAATTTGGAATCCATTATATCTCTAGCTATCATGAAGGGACTCGCCTCTTTACAGTATTAGTTGTGTTTTAGATAAATTTTGTTTTGCCGAGTATGGTAAAACTATAACCTTTGAGTATAAGCTTAATAATAGTTATGTGGTCTAGCTGAAGCTTGTGTTGTGTGGGTGTTATTAATGGCTATGGAATACAAAGTTGTTTTTGTTGATGTGGGGAAGAGGGTATGGAGACTTGAAAGATTCCCGCTAACTAGATACCTAGGACCAATAGAGCTGGGTGTCGATCTGCACCTAAACAGGTTTAAAAGTTTTATGTATGACGTGTTTCACGAAAATAACGCTCTTGTAATGGGTTGTGGCCCCTTTGCCGGTAGCAGTCTATTTGGTGTGCATAGACTAATCTTCGTTTTTCGAAGCCCTCATAGTAGAGGACTCCATGTGAGTGCTATGGGTGGTGTTGCTCACTCATTTATTCGATCTGGAGTGATGGCTGTTGTAATCTACGGTAAAAGCGGCAAGCCGCTTATTGTTGGCATATGGGGTGATAGTAACGGTAGTGTGAAACTAGAGTTTAGGGAGATTAGTGAGGATGAGCTTTGGCGTATTTTCGACGACTATAACGGCTTTAAGGGTGTCTATGGTTTAACACGCTACATATACGATGTCTTTAGACACTATTATGTTGAAGGTTATGGTAGATCTATTGTCGTTGGACCTGCTGCTGTAAAATCAATGCATGGTGCATTAGTCTCAATAGGTCTTGATAAGAGTGGTAATCCTATTCCAGGCCAAATCGACTTGGCAGCACGTGGTGGTGGTGGCAGTGTACTATATAGGGCACATGGTGTTGTAGGGATAGTGTTTGGGGGGAAGTACAATCCTGCTAGGGGTAAGGTTAGGCTTGCCGATATAAGGTTTGTTGATAGACTCTCTAAGCATGTTTTTGGGAGAGAGTATGGTGCTGTAGTTGCGGAGGCTACGAGAAAGTATAGGTTTGAACCCAAACTTGGTACTGGAGGCACCTTCGGGGTAAACTATGTGTTGTACCGCGATCTTGTGCCAGGTTTTGCCTTCAACACCATCTACTATGGGAAGGCTTTGAGGCTTAAAATGCACAGGATGGTAATGGAATACTTTTGGAGGCCTTTCCAAGAAAAAGTGTTTAAATCTAAAGAGTCTAAGCCTTGGCATACATGTGGCGAACCTTGTCCTGGAGTGTGTAAGAAAACGTGGAACAATGTTAAGGTTGACTATGAGCCGTTTAACGGGCTAGGATTTCTCATAGGTGTACTTAGATTTGAAGATGCAAAAGAGCTTGTTGAACTAGTTGATATGCTTGGTTTCGATGCGATAGAGATTGGACATATAGTTGCATGGCTTTTTGACCTAATGCATCGCGGACTACTACAACCTGAAGAAGTAGGAGTAGACAATAGACCCTATTTCGACCCACTAACATATGATCCAGAGAAGCATAGTCCGGTGAACAAGGAGATTGCTCGTAAGATAATTATGGGGCTTGTGGAAGGTGATAATGAGATACTGAGGCTTATTAGTGAGAAGGGTGTGCGGGTTGCAGCAAAGGAGCTTGACAAGAAATATGCGTTTAGAGTCAAAATGTATGGGTTGAGGTTTGAAGATGTAGCAATCTATGCGGCTTTTGGCGATCAAGGCTACATGTCTCCAAACTACTACTGGTCTCCCGGCATGGTTGCTCCACTATACGTTTTGGGAAGGTATTGGACTAGCTATAGTCCAACGTTTAGCGATCCTGAAGAATTTGCAGAATCTGCGGCTCGTAGAGCAGTCATGGAACTAGCTATAGACAATGCTGGGATATGCAGATTTCACCGTCATTGGGCTGAAAAACTTCTACCCCATCTCTATCGCGAACTATTAGGTGTTGAGGTAGATGTTGTAAGACGTTCAGCTGAGACATACAAGAGGTTTGTCGAGTATCAAGAGAAGGCAGGTGCTGTACCCGCTTTCTGGGAGTCGCGCAAAACTATAGAGTTGGTTGCAACAATAGCTGCTGAAGTAGGCAGGGTGGATTGGAGTGAAAAGATGCTTGTAAATTTGAAAGCTGCGAGAGAGTGGTGGGAGAGGTTTAAGAAGAAGCTTATCGAAGTAATAGATGCGATATCGGTCGGGGCGCACTCTTCCTCATAAGCCATAAGGCCTCGGCAATGCGGGCAAATCCTCACTGTAGACTTGAAAGTAGGCTGAAGGTTCCAAACTCCATGTGTAGTCTTAAGCTGGTTAACTTTTCACTGTTACTATCGTTGCTAGAACATTTTGAGTGTAAGGAGGCGTTAACGTTTAAGAGAGACTGAATAGCTCTTTCCCTTGGCCGGTAGGGTGCTAGTGAATGTCCAAAAGCATGTATCATTATCTTAGAGAGATTTGGAAGCAGAGGTATGATAGGCCAGAGCTGGTGCAGCTTTGGAAGCAGAGGATAATGGAGTGGAGACGTCAGCCAACGGTGGTCCGTATAGAGAAGCCTACCAGACTTGATCGTGCTAGAACACTTGGATACAAGGCAAAACCTGGCATTATTGTCGTGAGAGTTAGAGTTAGGAAAGGTGGTCTTAACAGGCCAAGGCCGAATAAAGGTCGTAGACCAAAGCGTATGGGTGTTTATGGCTATGCACCAGCTAAGAGTACGAGGTTGATAGCGGAGGAGAGAGCAGCTAGAAAGTATCCGAACCTAGAAGTACTCAACAGTTATTATGTGGGTGAGGATGGCGAGTACAAGTGGTATGAAGTTATACTAGTCGATCCACATCATCCTGCAGTTTGTAAGGATAAAGATCTTGGCTGGATTTGTGAAAAGCAGCATAGACGTAGAGTGTTTAGAGGACTTACGAGTGCTGGTAAGAAGATGCGTGGTCTTAGAAAGAGTCGTGGTCTCCGTGGTACTGTCAAGTACAAGTGGAAGAAGAAGCAGCGTGAAAGAAAGCTTAAGAAGAGGCATGAAGCTCATCGCGGTGCAAGGCTAATAGCGCCAGACGAAATACGTGAAGAATATCATGCTGGCGATCTTCAGTAGTCACAGTGCCGCTCTAATCACATGTTTTATTTTCACTTCAACACTCTTTACATCAGTTTTATCCTCTACAGTCTACCTAGGGCTGCCAGTCCATGCAAGCTGAGCAGCGGATATTGAGGATAGAGTTTTCAGTACATGCACATGCTACTGAAGATGTTGGTCGTGTAAAGCAAGCTCTACTCAATTTACTACCCGAACAGGTTAGAGGGAAGGTAGTATTTTCAGAAGCAGTTGTGGAGGGCCACTATTCCAACCCCATACGCAGGATTACTGTTAATGTTTCCGGGAATGATGCTGTTAAGGTCTTAGAGTACTTGGGTTCAAAACTCGACGATGTGGAGAAACGTGCTTTGGCAGTGAGTTTGGATCTACGCTATGACGAGAAGGAGGGAAGACTATATATGCGTTTTAGCAAGCAGGATGCGTTTCTAGGACGTGTTAAACTCTACGATGGCGATGATGTTGTTAGGGTTGTTATTGTGTTTAGAGGTTCACCTAGTTTGGAGGATGTTAGGCGTGTATTGGAGGAGGTAGGACTTCTACCTTGAAAACCTATGATCTTTGTGTAGCGCCTCGAAGTGAGCGAGACCTAGTAGAGATGGCGAGTGTGCTTAGTGAACTAGGTTATAAGGGTGCAGCATTAGATGTTAGTTTTTCTCGTGTTGAATATGGGCGTGCTAAGGCTATTTTTGCAAGAGAAGGTCTTGAGTTGTTGAGTAGAGTGACGTTTGAGGCTGTCAGTGGTAAAGAAGTTGTTGAAAAAGCACGTAAATTTAGACTATCCTATGACATTGTTGCTGTAAGACCATTATCTGCTGAAGCTGCTAGAGTAGCTGCTCGTGATCCTCGTGTTTCCCTTATTCTGCTACCCCCAAACATGGCTAGATACATGGATAGAAGCCAGGCTAGAATGCTTGCAATGGGAGGTGGTTGTATTGAAGTTTGTTTTCGCCATATACTAGAAGGTGGTGATCCTCGAAAGAGGCTTCGCGGCATAATAATAGTTGTTAGACGTGCAATAGCCTTTGAAACATGTTTGGTGGTTACAAGCTGTGCACGTACGATATGGGAGCTTTGGCCAACAGCATCTCTTAGAGGCTTCCTAGTATCTTTTGGGCTTTCAGAACACCAAGCAAAGTTGATAGTCCATGCTAATCCAAAGCTAGTGGTTGGTAGGGTAAAAGGTGGTGCTTAATGTACGCCAACCTCATTCTCAGCTTCTTTATGCTACTCATGATTTCAAATATATTGTTGTTGATCTTTTATATTAGAACATGGCATAGAGTTATAATGTTGGAGAAACGCCTTGTTCACAGCCTTCAAACTATTAGACAGGTTGTCAAGCAGTACAGCTTAGTTGCTAAAGCTGTATCATCTGCTCTTGCAAGCTACGAAGCTGAGAAAGCTCTTGAGAAGTTGCGAAGAAAGAGGCGGAGAAGGTACATAGCATTTATAGTAGTTGTTGAATCGGGCAAACCGCCAGAACCCCAGGCAATAGAGAAGGCAATTTTAGATGCTGTTAAGAGAGTTGGAGGTGAAATTGCAGCTGCAGATGCTAGACCACGCCTCGTCTACTACGATCCATTGCGAGGACTTGGCATCATCAGCGCTAGCCATACCACGAAATACATTGTGTTGGCAGCATTAGGAGTTGTGAGACGCGTTAATGGAAAAAGAGTACTCATCATACCGGTTAGAACGACCGGAACCATTAAAAGAGCCAAAAAAGCCCTCCAAACATGGAGATGATGACGCCGTCCCAGCCAAAGCCCTGGAGGGGGATGCAGAACTCACGACGAGCTGACTCTCTCTGTCTCCACATATGCATTTCAATTTTCAATGTAAAGTTCATAGTTAAACTATGACAAACCTATTATTGTTGTAGAAGTATGATTAGAGGCCGCTCCACTACAATCAATGTCGAAATGTTGG
>DQUB01000131.1 GCA_015662475.1 Pyrodictium sp. | reverse complement strand
ATGTTGGGTTGAATGTTGCTGCTGATCCTCTCTTCAGCATCTCCTACACTGGAGTTGAAGGAGCGTTAGTTGTAGTATCTGCTGATGATCCGTGGATGTGGAGTAGCCAGAATGAGCAAGATAATAGGTGGTATGGTCTTCACGCATATGTTTTGACGATAGAGCCTACAGGGCCTCAAGACGCATTAGAAGCTGCAAAGTTGGCGTTGGAGTATAGCTCTAAGCTGAAGAGACCAGTACTTCTAAGGTCTACGACTAGGATATCGCATACTCGTGCTCCTCAACGTCTAGGGAGGATTGACCTAGAAAAGCTCAAACCTAGCGGTAAATTCCACCATGATCCTTCTAGATGGACTCTAATACCACAATATGCTCGAAGGCATAAGCTGAGACTAGTCGAGTACTGGGAAGAGCTGCAAGAGAGTATCCATGATTTCCCACTAAACGGTGTTGAGGGTGTTAGAGGGAGTGGGCTAGCTATAGTGGGTGTTGGCATAGGGTATCGGTATGCTAGAGAGGCTGTTAAAAAGCTGGGTTTGGAGGACCAAGTTCTGATAGTTAGAGTGTCTACAAGCGTACCTCTTCCCAGGAAACTTGCAGAAGATGCTCTAGAGGAAGGACTTGTACTTGTAGTGGAGGAAGGAGATCCCATTGTAGAGACCCAGCTTAAAGCATATGCTCTGGAGGTAGGGTCGAAAGCTCTAATTTTTGGCAAGCGTGATGGCTTGCTGCCACTCCACGGAGAGCTTAGAGTAGAGGTTGTGGCAGCAGCTTTGGCTAGAATAGCTGGTCTAGAGTATGAGGAGGTTAGAGGTGGAGAGGATTTAGGCTTAGAATTGCCTCCTAGACCGCCGGTGATGTGTCCAGGTTGCCTCTATAGGCCTATCTTCTACTCGTTGAAACGGGTGGCGAGTAGGCTACGAGTTAGACCAGTGTATGCAGGTGACATAGGCTGTTATAGTCTTGGCATACTACCGCCTTTCCAAGTACAAGACATAATCTTGGAGATGGGGGGTAGCATTGGCTCTGCAAATGGGCTTGCACATGTGCTGGACATCTCTAGAGAGCCTGTGATAGCAATAATAGGCGATTCAACGTTCTACCATAGCGGTATAACTCCGTTGCTAAACGCCGTCTATAATGGCGCGCCATTGCTGGCAATAGTATTGGACAACCATACAACAGCTATGACGGGGCATCAGCCACACCCAGGTACTGGTAGGAGAGCAGATGGGCATGAAGCACCACGTATAGATCCAGAGCAGATAGTGAAAGGGTTGGGTGTGGAAGTGTATAGCGTCGATGCTTTCGACATAAGAGGCTTAGAAGAGACGCTTGCTAATGCACTGTCAAAGGTTTTGAAGGAGAGGAAACCCGTAGTAGTGGTAGCTCGTGGAGCATGTATACTTGTAGCTTTAAGTGAAGCTCGCCGTAAAGGACTGCGAATAACGCCTTACAGGGTGGTAGAGGGTAGGTGTAAAGGGTGTGGCGTGTGCTACAATCTTTTTGCATGCCCAGCAATATCTAGGAGGAGAGATGGTAAAGCGGAGATAGACCCAGCATTGTGTACAGGTTGTGGTGTATGTACACAGGTTTGCCCATTCAACGCGATATCCCCCGTAGAACACGTTGACCCAGAATGGCACAAGATAATGAGGACTGCTAAGCCAAGGTGAGCGTAGCATGGAGCTAAACATAGTCGTTGTTGGGGTTGGCGGACAGGGAATCTTAACACTATCAAGCATAATAGCTGAAGCCTGTGTAAGAGAAGGCGTAAACGTGCTTGTAGCAGAAACCCATGGCTTAAGCCAGCGTGGTGGAAGTGTAATAGTGCATGTCAGAATAGGCGATGTAGAAGCACCATTAGTCCCCCTAGGAGAGGCAGATCTAATGCTCTCAATGGAGCTAATAGAGGCAGCTAGATACGCAAACTACCTAAAACCCGGTGCACATATCGTAGCCAACGACTACATAGTACCGCCAATACCTCAAACAAAGTATCCAAGTAGAGAAGCTATCACCAAAACCCTATCTACTAGGTACAAGCTAGACCTAGTACCAGCAACAAAGAAAGCATTAGAGCTAGGAGACCCCCGAACAGCAAACATGATACTATTAGGCTATGCGATTGGGAAAAACCTCATACCATTAAACATGGAGACGGTGGAAAGAGTGGTTGAAGAGAAATTTGGGAAGAGCTCGCATAAGAATCTTGAGGCGTTAAAACTAGGCATACAACTTGCAAAAAGAAGTTCATAATCATCTCGTTTTTAACAGATCCCTCGAAATCTCAAAATAGAGACGAGACTAGCCAGTTTTTAAGGACTTTAGGAGGGGTTGAGGAGGCGAGAAGTTGGTTTAATTGTGTGGTGCGGGGGGTGGGATTTGAACCCACGCAGGCCTACGCCATCGGGTCCTCAGCCCGACCCCTTTGACCTGGCTCGGGCACCCCCGCACCAT
>DQUB01000184.1 GCA_015662475.1 Pyrodictium sp. | reverse complement strand
GATGCTATAGCTTTAATCAAAGAAAATATAAAACTTAACAATGCCGAGAACAAAGTCTTTGTCCAACGAGCAGATGCTAACCGCTATATGGAGCAGCTGGCTGAAGAACGTGTTAAACCGCATATAGTCGATCTAGATCCCTTTGGCAGCCCAGCACCCTTCCTAGAAGCTGCATTAGATCTCCTAGGTGGGCGTGGAGTGCTTGCTGCAACTGCTACAGACACTGCTCCTCTCTCCGGCACACATGCTAAAGCGTTGAGACGTAGATATGACGTTGTGCCTGCACGCACTGCATGGGAAAAGGAACAAGCAGTGAGAGTACTTGTAGGCTATATTGTGAGGAGAGCCGCAAATAGAGAGTATGCTGCAAAACCACTCCTAGCATACTATGCCGACCATTATGTACGTGTATACATAGAGTTTGAGAGAGGGGCAAGGAAGGCTGATAAAGCATTAGAAATGCTAGCCTATGCCTACTATTGCCCCATCTGCCAATATACCGACTACCACAAATACTATATGAGGCGTCGATGCCCTTATTGTAACACGCCAATGATTGTTGTAGGACCAGTCTATAGCGGTCCACTTGCTAGCGAAAAAATAGTCACATTAATGTTGGAAGAGCTTGGCAAGACAAACTGGCTACAAAACTCGAAACGTGCATACGAACTCTTATCGCTAATCATGGCAGAAGCACCTATAACAAAGCCATACTATAGAGTAGACCGGCTTTGCAGTTGGCTACACTTAAACATGCCAAAACTGTCAAAGATTATAGAAGTGTTGCAAGGTAAAGGATACAGAGCAACAAGAACACACTTTGATCCACGAGGTATTAAAACCGATGCTCCACACAGTATTGTGGTTGACACTGTGCTCAAGCTCGCATTATCAAGCACACCACAAAACCAAATAGGCTTCAACAGAATAAACTATTCATCGACATAACATAACCTTAATCAAGTCTTTTGTTTCGTTTTTGACGGCGATGATGGCGATGCACTAATAGTTTTTGCCACATTAATTCCTCCATTACCGTTTGTGCTTGACTGCAACAAGCTGTCAAGCCACTGGTTTAGCTTAGGACAGTTTACTGGATCGTAGAAACCTCCTGGATGACATCTCTCTAGATTAGGGCAAGTAAAACAGGGTATTGTTACGACAAAGTCGAGGTTTACCTCAACCTTTAAAGTTGTGGTTGCAGGTTTAGCGAGCATAAGCTTGTAGGTACGTCTACCTTCATGTACAACTGGTTCACGTACAATAAGCCCTTTCTTTAACAACCTGATTGCCAGACGTGAGCCTTCACGGCTATCTATTCCAAGCAATTTCCATAATTCATGCTGATAGATTCCCTGCTCACCTCTACTCTTTATAACTTCTAGGGCTTTGGACTCTAATTCGGAAAGCTTCGACCCACTTTGCGATTCCGTCAACATATCTGTCCACCCTCCTTATAGATCCCCAATACTATTACCACGACCTCATGATTTTATAGTGGGATATAACCCTATATTTTTATCTACTCGCGAGACTTTAGAAAAACTGGCTGTTTATGCTACACGCGTCTAAACTCTACACCAAGCGCTCTTGGCACTCTTTTTTGGAGACGACGACTTCTCACAACAACTAGTGCTAGTATGAGTACTAGGTAGGGGGTTGACAGTAGTAGTTCTCGAGGTACTCTAACTGGAAGAGCTTGAGCAACATATTGTAATACTTCAAGTCCTGCAAATAAAAATGCGCCAACATATACTAGCAATGGTTCCCAGTAGCTGAAAGGTGCTAGTGCAACTGCTATCCAACCTCGACCACCTGTTACTCCCTCAACCCATCTTTGTGTTGTAACCAATACGATGTATGCACCACTTAATCCAAGCAGGATACCATCTATGGATGCTGCTACAAGTCTAGTAACTGCTACATCTACACCAAAACTATCTGCTGCAATTGGGTTATCCCCAACAGCTCTTATATATAGTCCCAGCCGTGTTCTAGATAAGAGCCAGTGGATCAGTAAAGGTATTACAAGTAGTATTGGAGATAGCACATCTAATGGTGGTAGTATAGGCAACACATCTTTTAATGATGGTATAGATGGTACAGTGTAGCCTTCGTAGCCTCTAGCTATTAGAGATGATAGGCCTAGTCCTGCAATACTCAACGCTATACCTGCAATTATTTGGTTGACTTTTAACCCTATGGGTAATAGTGCAAAAAACAATGTCCAAACCAAGCCTACTACAATGCCAGCAGCAAAGCCTAGCCAAGGATTACCTGTTGTTATGGCCGTAATAGCTGCAGATGCTGCTGCAAGTATCATTGCACCCTCACTAGCTAAGTTTATCACTCCTGCACGTTCGACAAGAACTTCACCTGTTCCAGCAAGTAAAAGTGGTATTGCAGCAGTAATCACACTTGTAATAAAAACGTCTAACCTCAATAAACACCACCTCTCATGATCACAATCTTATACCGCGTAAGAGCTTCTGCCGAAAGATGCGCGATAAGTAGAAGGCCTTCAGCTAGAAATCCAAGTGCTGGCAAATGAACAGAATAAGCTCCAACAAGGAAAAATGCTATGAACAAAGATGCAAATAGCGTTGTTAAAGGCTCTAAACGCCCAAGAACAGCTGCTGCAATGCCAGCAAATCCATAGCCTCTTACAATACCTGGCGAAAGGTAGCCAAGCTCATAACTCGCTTCAAAGACGCCGGCAACACCGGCTAAACCACCGCTAATAAGGAAACATAATAGCAACACTAGTTTGACGTTATACCCTTGCAGACTAGCAGCATTACGGTTTTCTCCTACAAACCGGTATACTAGCCCTATACGCAAACGATACATCACCACATATGCGATGAAGAATAGTATTATAGCTGCAACTAATGGTGATGGTAATCCTCCCACCTGACCAAATCTAGCTGGGAATAGTCTAGTCTGCGGAAAACCATATGTGCCACTCCAAGGCCCGTATAGCAAGTATTCCAGCAGATGGACTGCAACATAATTTAGCATTATTGTCGATAATACCTCGTTAACTGATATAAGCACGTATAGTAGTGCTGGAACAAAAGCCCACAACATGCCTAAAATGAAGCCTAGTAATAGTTGAAGTGTAAGGTTGAGCGGGGAAATACATGGCATGAATAGGGCAGCATAAGTTGCGCCAATGGCGCCTGCAATGTATTGTCCTTCGAGCCCAATATTCCAAACTCTAACCTTGAAGGATATTAGAGCTCCTAATGCTATAATCGATACTATACCCCACGTTGAAAGAAGACTTCTAATCCCCTCACCAACAGTGAATGTGTAGAAGAGGATGTGGCTGAGTATCGAAATACCATCGTAACCTTTAAGGTAGAGGAACAATAGGAAACCCAGAATTGCTAATAGATACGTGGTAGTGAAAACAACAATTTTTCTCCTAAAAGTCACGTTGACAAGAGGTTCGACTCTCACAGGTATTCTGATGCTACGTTGCAAGACTCTCCCTCTAAAAGACCATGTATTTTGCTATTTCATCTACACTTGTCCTTTCAGCATCTAAATTAGCAACTATTTGTCCTCTGTTAATGACTATAATACGGTCGCTTACAGCTAAAAGCTCTTCAAGATCGTCTGCAACATACAATATCGCTGCACCTTTCTCTCTGAGCTCTACCAGTCTATTAATCAACATCTGTGTTGAAAGAACGTCAAGGCTTGACGAAGGTCTATAGGCAATAATTAGTTTTGGAACTTTTTCAAGCTCTCTAATCAACAGTACTTTTTGCTGATTACCACCACTTAGAGAGTAGAGAGGTTGCAATGGCTCGCCTTTGACATTGTACTTTTTCAAAGCTTCTAGTAGCACGGTATGTCTACAAACATGTTTTCCAAACAACCTTGTAGATAGTTTATCCCAAAAGAATTTTTCAATAACCACGTTCTCGCAAACAGTTAGAGAGGAAGCTAGCATTAGAAATCTATCCTCTGGTATAAATGCACCTCCAACATCTCTGAAATCCTTTGGACTTCTTATTATCTTCCCACCCGCAATCACACGACCACTCTTAGGCTCTCTCAACCCTACAATACACTCTACAAGTTCTCGCTGACCATTCCCTTCAACACCTGCTATACCCACAATCTCCCCACTATGCACAACCAAGTTCACATTCCTAAGCGTGATAGCACCATAGTCGTTCTCAGCAACCAGATTTTTAACAACAAGATAAGGCTTTCTACTACAGGATCTCGTCCTAAATGGCCTTTTGAACCTGCCTAGAGGTTTGCCAACCATTAATGTAGCAAGTTTCTCTCGACCCACCTTCCTAGGATCATCTAAACGTGCCACAACCTTACCACGCCGAAGAATTGTAGCTCTATCAGCAACCATGTATACTTCACTCAACCTATGTGTTATGTAAAGTATTGAGAGACCCTCACGTACAAGTTCTTTAAGTGTTTTAGCAAGCTTTTCGACCTCTTTTGTAGACAACACTGTTGTTGGCTCATCTAGGATGAGTAGTTTAGCTCCTAAAGCGAGTGCAAAAGCTAAGACAAGACGTTGACGCAAACCGAGTGGTATAGAATAGATTGGAGTACTACCTTCAATGTTTAATGATAGCACTCCAAAATACTCTTTTACCCTCTTATAAGCTGTAAGAGGGTCCTCTTTGAAAAGCAATGCCGCATTCTCTGCCACACTCAATGATTCCACTAGTTGTGGATATTGTTGTACATAAAAGATACCATGATCTAGCGCATCGTGAGGACCTCTAAACACTACCTTACGCCCACATACTCTTATCTCGCCTTTATCTGGAAGAAGGTGTCCTGCAATTATCTTAGCTAACGTTGACTTTCCAGCACCATTTTCTCCAAGTAGTGCATGTATTTCACCACATCGAACATCTAGACTAACATTATCTAGAGCTTTTATGCCTCCCGGAAAAACCTTAACTATATTTGAAGCTTCAAGTACAACGCTACACGACTTCAAACACCAACCCCTTTGAATAGCAGTAGTTTATTTTTGGACTGCTGCTACACCTTCTACAAACCAGTCCATATTCCATAACATATCGTGCGACGCCCTATACCCTTTCTCTATCCTCAACCTACCCTCGTTATCATATATTGGTCCTGTGAAGGGGTCCCAGCTTCCATCAAGAATTTGTCTCCTTCTCCAAAGCACATAGTCTAGAACGCTAATGTTCTTGCCCGGTATCTTCACTTGCGACAATATTGGATGGACATACTCTCTAATAACCTCTTCTTCTACTCTACGTAGACAACCCATATATTTCGCGAGTTCACCATTTTCGTAGGCATCAAATACAAGCTTACACTCCTTAGCAGCTCTCTCATGTATCAGGCGAGGTGGTGCTATATCGAAGACCCCTTCCCTCATACCCCACCAATAGTCTCTAGGCGTTGATTCAGGGAAATTCGCCCATATCCATCTAAAAGCTTCTTCATCCCCATTCTCAAGCGCATGTAGTGCGTATACGGCTCGCATAGTCAATTCTAAATAGAGTGGCCCCCAATCAACTATTTGACCTGCCAACATAGCCTTTT
>DQUB01000121.1 GCA_015662475.1 Pyrodictium sp. | reverse complement strand
GGGATGTGCTCATAGTCGTAGTCCCAGTAAAAGCTGTAGAAGTTGTAGAAACACGGCCAACAGGCACAGAGTCAGGCTAGCATCTCCCTTAACCCCCAAACCCTAGTAGTGGTGTTTGGCGCTAGACCTTGCACTCTATCCTAGAAGCATTGTCTAGAAAGCCTTTTGCCGTTGTAGGCCATCGAGGAGCTGCTGGGCTAGCTCTAGAGAACACGCTTACAGCCTTTAGAAGAGCGTTGGAAGTTGGTGTAGATGTTGCAGAGTTTGATGTACAGGTTACAGCTGATGGTGTTCCCGTGCTCTTGCACGACGAGACTTTGGAAAGGATAGCAGGTTTACACGTCAACGTTAGAAGTACAAGCTTTTCGGAGCTGAAAAGCATAGTGCTTCCAGGTGGAGAGAGGATAGCAACACTCGAAGAACTTTTAGCTCTAGACTCTGGCAAGCTACCCCTATTCATCGAGGTCAAACATGTAGAGGATACTGGTAGAGTTTTAGAGGTTGTTGCTAGGGAGAAAGCTGTAGACTTTGTAGCCATTATAAGCTTCCACGAGGAAGCCCTAAAGATTGCCAGAGAAAAGCTTCCAACAGTGCCTCGAGGACTGATATACGCTACCCCTCCAGGCAAAATTGTTGAAGCTAGAAGGCTAGGCTGCCAAATCGTACTACCACGCTATACTCTTGCCACAGAGAAAGCTGTTGCTTTTGCACACAGGCTAGGCTTAAAGGTTGTTGTTTGGACTGTAAACGACACCCTAACAGCCACTAGACTCGTCAAACGTGGAGTCGACGCTATAGCTTCAGACTATCCAGACCGAATGGTCGAGCTTAGGAGAAGACTCGCCACAACAGCAGAGAAACAAAGCCTGTAGCATGGGCCGCTACATGCGATGCACCGTGTTTGGGGGTTTGCGGGGTGTCCTAGCTTGCAACAGACTGTCCTCTCGTACGCCATGGCGTGTGGAGATAAGGGGAGAGCTGTTTGTGGCTTTTGGAAGGGCTGAGACTAGATGGTGATGCCGGAAGAGGTTGCTGCTAGACTATTGGCTGATGCTGTCTACTACCGTACAACGTTGAGGATTGTTGCTAGAGACTTTTTCTCTATGAACCCACAGCTAGACTATCTAAAGCCTGTTGTGAGAGTTTTAACATTGAATGTTGCGAGAAACTATCTGCTTCTAGACAGGATACTTGAAAGCCTAGGCTATGGACCGCCAAGCCACAGCTATAGGTGGATGCTCGCTAGAGTTCTAGTCTACGAAGCTGTTCTCGGAAAGCTTAAACGTAGTCGTGTAGAGAAGCTTGCACCCAAAGCCGGGGTGAAAGCAGAGGATATCATTGCACTCAAACAGCGTGGTGCAAAGCCAAAAGACTTTGTACGTGGGCTAGGAGGGCTCGACAGACTATCCATACTCTACAGCTTCCCAAGATGGATACTCGAAGAGCTTGCTGAAGCCGAACACGAAAACCTGCCAAAGCTTCTAGAAGCGCTAAACCAAGACCCAACACGATGGATTAGAGTTGCACCATGGGTTGATAGAAGAGCTCTTGAAAAGAAGTTGAAGGGTGAAGGTGTAATCATCAAATGGGATGGAGATCTAAACGATGTCGCGATGGTGGTAGAGGGTGACGATAGACTCACACAGACTAGAGCCTATGAAGAGGGGCTATACACTGTACAGGATAAAGCTAGCGTACTAGTATCACACGTTGCTAAACCCCAAGGACTTGTGGTGGGAGATGTTACCTGTGGCGCTGCAGTCAAAGCATCCCACATGGCATGGCTAGGTGCACGCTATGTTCTAGGAGGCGATGTTAAGGCTAGAAGGCTTGAGGAAGCCAAACAGCTTATACGTAGGCTCAAAGTCGACCACCTCATAGACCTCTTCGTGGGAGATGCACGACAACCACCACTACGCAAACTCCAGGTATACCTTGTAGACCCACCATGCACCGACATTGGAAGACTACAGTACGAGCCTGAGGTGAAAATGTGGCTTACTCGTGGCGATCTAAAAGTCTATCAGAGGATCCAGAAACGGATACTCAAAAGCATACTAGAGTCAGCTCCACGAGGCTCAACAATAGTCTACAGTGTATGCACGCTAACAGCTAGTGAGACCATAAAAGTTGTAAAGAGTGTTGTTAGGGAGGTTGGAGAAGCGGAGATTGTGAGAGCAGAACCCATGCTCGGTGTTAAAGTCAAGAAGCTACCTGAAGCACAGTGGATGCTCCCACATATCCACAAAACACAAGGGTTTTTCATAGCAAAGATAGTCAAGCTCTAGACCTTCTAGCTATCCTGTGAAGGTAGTAGTAGAGTTCACGTGCAAATTTAACGCCAACAAGCCTTTCACAATACTCTCCACCCTCATCAACTCTACACACAAGTATTGTTGGGCTCATATGGACATCGTAGAGCTTGTATGTTTTAGCAGCAGCTTCCGACCTACACCTTCTCGCAAACCAATCACAGACAACAGCTACAGACTTCAATTTCTCCAACAAGCTCTTCTCAAACTCGCTAAAAGCCTTCATAAGCTCCTCATCTTGAAGCTTACAAGCGCTACACTCTAGATTGTCGAAGTAGACTATGTAGAAGCCAGGTCCAAGCTCTCCAACTCTAAAAGGCTCACCATCAACTCTAAGCAACCTCCACCGCTTCTCCTCGAAATTGTACACGTAAACACCGTTACCCTCAACACCCGGTAGAGTCAAGACCCTCCTACCCCCGCTAGACACTGTCTAGAGCCGGTATTCTGGGGCTGGAGAGCATGGCTACAAAGATTGTGAGTTTCTGGGGCAAGGGTGGTACTGGGAAAACAACTATTGCTGCAGCAACAGCTGTTGGACTTGAAGAAGCTGGCTACAAAGTCTTTGTCTTCTCCTCAGACCCAACACCAACACTCTGCCTAGCACTAGGCGTTGGAAACTGTGTTGATAGGCTAACACGTGTTGGTAGAATTGAAGCTCTAGAACTTTCAGAGGAGACTGTGCTTAGACTTTGGAGGGAGAGGTTTGGAGATGAAGTCTACGAGGTCATCTCAGCATTTCTCCCTGTAGGCCGCGAGATAATAGACTATGTTGCTGGTGCACCAGGCATCTCAGACCAGTTCCTCATGTACTACGTCTACGAGGTTTGGAGGAGAGGAGACTACGACTACATAGTGTGGGATACACCTGCAGCAGGTGGTGGTCTTAGAATGCTACGCATAGAGTACGAGCTATACCAGCACATGACAGAAGCAGCAAAACTCTACCTGCGAGTAAAAGGTGTTCTTGAAAAGTTGAGGAGGAAGACTACTACGAGAACACCTGACAAGCTTATCGAGGAGTGGAAAGAGCTTGCAAAAGCGATACTAGACATGCTAGCGTCAAACAACCACCTACTCCACATCACAACAACAGCAGATCTACTAGGATTGGCTGTGACGAGAAAACTCTACAGCGAGTTCAACATGCACAACATTAGAGTTAGACGAGTGATAGCAAACATGGTCTTAGAGAGAGGGCAAAGCTGTCTAGCGTCCATCGAGGAGCTGGCTAGAGAGCAGCAGACAGTTTTAGAGGAGCTCGAGAAACAGTTTGGAGAGATAATGTGTAGTGTACCGCTGCTCGAATGGAGGCCTCGTGGGAGACAAGCTCTGCTAAAACTGTGGGAGCTTCTAGAGAAAAATGGTTGTGTAGTGTTCTAGGTTTAAG
>DQUB01000106.1 GCA_015662475.1 Pyrodictium sp. | reverse complement strand
TTAGAGGCATCCTTATTGCACCATCAATATCAAAGGAAGCCCTACTACTACTAAACAGGTATGGACTTGAGTATAAGCAGATAAACATTGAAAAACTCTACCGCAAATACTTCTCGCTCGAAAAGCGTTCAACACAGAAACGTATCAGCATACTCAATTTTATCGGTAAAGTAGCCTCAAACTCTCACTGAGTTGGCATCTCTCTGCTAGACCTCTTAAGACACTTAGGTCAGCACAATTTTTGTCTAGAATACCATTCCTTGTTGCATGCACTAACAGGTAGAGTATTACATCTAAGCGTTTCTTTGGCTACCCGACATCAAGATAAGTAATTGAAGTCTAGACTACATCGCTTGAATGAATAGGCTTTTGCAATTCGAAGGTAGATTTTCAAAGTCTACCTCTTCTTTGATCCATGCATGTTTATGAGATGTTTTATCACTGCTACACTAAAACTGGCATAATCCCTATTTCGCCTCCTAACATGGGCTGTTGGGCCCTCTACACTTGCCACATCTATGAAAGGTGTTGCATCATAGCCTTAAGCAATAGTTTAAACAAAACGACAATGTATGCAAACTACACCATACATACCATAATCTAGGTTTCCCATAGCTCTGCCAAGCTAGCTCAATATGTCGACAATGTACCTTGGCACATGGCGTTCGTTGCTTACCAAGACTTCTAGTGTTTTTAATCACTTCCGATATCCCCGCAGACAGTTTTATTACGCTTCTACGTGGAATTTCTTACTGCGACTTGCTACAGTTCTTGGAGCTCTCACGGTCCCCACATATCTGGTAGTGCAGTCATGACATAACTGAATATTCATAGTGCTAAAAGGTACAAGCATTGGGGGTCTTTATGATTATGAAGTTATATGGACTTGAAATAGCCTTCACACACTTGGCTAACTTTCCACATGACAGGTCAGTAGGCTAATCCCTTCTTCATCGCGTAGCTCTAGGGGCCTGGAATTCTTCATCCCTTATAAACTATTAACTACTCGTTTTAATATAGCTATAACTCTTTTTACCATACAACTTTATACTACAGTCTCGGATATATCTGATTTCGAAATATTTGCTCATGTTGCAGCGGAGGCGTTAGAATATGGTAAGGAGGAGAGGCAGAGACCCTATTGTCGTATTGTTGGCTATGCTTAGATTAACCTTCTCGCTTCCTGTTGTGAGAAAGATGATGTCATATCTTGATTATAGAATTGATGGTGGATATGTTGTTGACTACGTGTTGCGCGAACTAGCAAACGAGAAGGTGTCAGGATGTGGGGTTGCTCATCTCTATGCATTCTTTCTTAAGAGTTTGATCAAGGTCTTTGTTGCACTCACCAACTCAGACTATAGTGTCGTTGAAAAGGCCTTTAGAGACCCTGCTATAAGGAGGGGGCTTGCTCTCGTAATAAGAGGGCTTGCACGTTATGGGGTGACTGTACCCCAAAGATTGCCAGCTCCTTTCCTCATTGTATGGAATTTCACTAATATGTGCAACTTTAGATGTGCACACTGCTACCAACGAGCACATCTACCTCTTCCAACAGAGCTTAGCTTGGAGGAAAAACTCAATCTCATAGAGCAGCTTGATGAAGTTGGGACGGCAGCCATAGCATTGAGTGGTGGCGAACCAACCATACATCCTCATTTCTTTACCGTTGTTAGAGAAGCTGCGAAACGTGGCATGTACGTCGCCGTTGCAACTAATGGGTGGATGATGGCTGATGAGAAATTTGTTAAGGAGATGAAGAGGGCGGGTGTAAGGTATGTTGAAATAAGCATTGATTCAGCCGATCCTAGAAAGCATGACAAATTCCGAGGGATACCGGGCGCGTGGGAGAGAGCAACTAAAGCTGTACGCAATGCTGTTAAGCATGGACTACATACAGCAATAGCTACTACGATGACACGCTACAACATAGA
>DQUB01000058.1 GCA_015662475.1 Pyrodictium sp. | reverse complement strand
GTAATAGGCTGCAGGCGTCAACGCACCAGACATGAAAACGCCCATGACATTACCATCGGACTTGAGTACCGCTATCGTTTGTCCACGAGCACCTTCAGCAATCTTTTCAAGCGGGTCAAACTCAAACCTCCTACCCCTAACACTCTCTACAATCTCCTCACACACTACACTGTAGATGCGAGACTTGCTTCTCTCCCTCCAAGCTCTATCCAGAAGCCATACAGTCCTAGTCGTAAAACCTAGTAGCCAAGATGTGATGTATTTTAGCATACATGGTATGCAGACCTCTTCTCCCTGAAACACTAGCTGAGCTGGTCTCTTCCAACACCACTTACAAGGCTCAGCAAACTTCGACAAACCTACACCTATCGAGGCTCCCCCACCAACAATCTTCTCCTCAAATAGAGCGTCATAGGCTCTCTTAACAGTCAAAGCATAGACTCTCTCTAGACGTGCAATGGCGAGTCTAAAGGTTAGACTTGGGAAGGCCACCGAGAGCATGCCCAAAGCTTCAGCCTTAGCTCTTGCAGCATCACTTGACAACACATCCTTTAGCTTCTCGGCAATGTGGCGAGGCACTAGAGCATGTATTGTTCCACCACCAGCAAACACCACTGCTTCAGGAGGAATAGACAATATAGTAGTACCACTGAAAACTCTAGTAGCAACATTCAACAACCTATAGATGCCGTAGACGGTAACATAGTCTATAGCTAGACTCGAGCTAGCCAATACTCGAAGACGCTGTGTCTCACGAATACTAGCCTGTACACCACCAACATCAACCAAAACAAGCGATACTCTTTCCCCAACATCGCGTTCTCTTCTACCACCTAGACGTTCTTCGAGATACTCTAGCAGTCTACCTCTAGCTCTAAACCCGACAAACTTTGCCAAAGCCTCGGAAAGCTCTACTAGAACCTCTCTAGTAGCTGGCGAACCCCAAAGCTCAGACCAAAGCCTCCAAAGCTTCTCCGAGTCAACACCACGAGCACCCCTATAGGCTATCTCAAGAGCCTTAACTGGATCACTAACACCCAGCCTACCGGCTAGAATGCTGGCCAACCTCTTAGCCAGATCAGCAACACCTAGCTCGCCCATAACCCTACAAAACTCGTCCTCTCCACCACCACACTTTGCAGCCTCTATAACCAAATCTACAACCCTATCAAGACTCGAAGCATACTGGTCACCTTTCCTAAGCGCGGAACAGAGTACCTCGGCAATTACACCAGCTCTATCACCACCAACAAGCCCTGCAATGGGCCCCCTAGCAGCCTCTATACACTCTTCGAGGGAGGCGTGGTGTTTCTCTACAAGGGCTGCTACTAGGTCTACAATCGAGCTTATACCAGCATAGTAGTTTTCAAGCTCTCTAAGAGGCTCTAAAACGTGTCTTACAACCTCAACACTTCTCTCAACATGTCTTTCATACTCTAAAGGTTTGCCAACATCATGCAACAAACTTGCAATCCTCAAAACATGGATGGCGAGAGGCGGTGTTTCAAGTCTTCTATGGAGAAGCTCTTCTACAGCAAACGAGTAGGCTATTGCTGAGGATAGAGAGTCGTGTAGTAGTAGGCTGGAGTGGTTTAACCCTGGCCTTGTATCTGCTGGTATGGTGTAGAGTAGGAGTTCTATTAGATCCTCTAGCTTCTCCCTCTCAAACAAATCTAGTAGCCTACACAAACTGTCTATTGCGGGTCTAAGCTTCTCAAGCTTCTCATCTCTAGGGAAGACCTGTTCAACAAACTCTCTAATCTCTGCATCCATTGCACTCTTTTTACACTCTACAAGCATGCCATAGACTATACTGTAGATGTCGGGATTGAGATCGATATCCTCATCAACGATTCTTGCAAAGGCTGTTGCAAGATAGGATACAAATGGAGTGTATATGGCCAAGCCCTTGAAAGGACTACGGTATAGAGGCCAACGGTAGACATAGGATATAACATCGCCTATACTCTCCAAGACAACATCTAGCCTAATAGGCCCTCTACCTTCTCTCCTCCTAGCCTCATTAACCTCCTTTACAAGCTTTACAAGCTCCTCTATAGAGGCTCTAAGAACCTCTACAAACCTCCTCCACAGTCTAGCGATAGACTCTGAGTCTAGCGCAACAACATGACTTGAAGCACTACACCCGGCATCGAGACAAGGTAGCACTGTTCTTCCAACATCAAATCTTTCCAGCATCCTCTTGAGGGTTAACGTGCGAACAGGAACAACATTAGCTTTCACAACAAGTTTGACAATAGCCAACAACTACCACCTCCTAGAACATCTTCTCGTAGAGATGTTCTCTGCAACCTGTACCCCTCGAACACGAGATCATGTACAAGATCTTGGCGTTGGATACCAGCTGGTAGAGCTTCAAAAGACCTTCAACATAGTCTCCTCCACCCAGCTCCCTCAACACACTCTCAACACTCGATACAATGCTGCCTACACTCTCCCGCTCCCTCCCCTCCAAAGCATCCTTCAACCTATCAACAAGTCTAACAGCTTCTCCAATCTCCCCATCAGCAACCTCTACTACTGCCAACAACTTTTCTCTATCAACCAAACCATCTACCACAACATCTAGAGTCTTTGTAACAGCTAATCTCGGCATGGCTCTATCATCCTCTTCCTTTCAACTTCATCAAAACATTTTCTTAGAGAATAGTTGTTGAATGCTTCTCCAAGAGACCTTCTAAGAAGCTCGTGGAGGGGAAGTTTAACTCTAGACCAGGGAGCATATTCAACCCCAACAACATCGACACGTACAACTCCAAACTCTACACGTTTCCCAGTATCCTGTCTAACACGACATCTATACTTGAAAGCGCCAAGTAGCATTAAAGGATCACGGTTACAGTACAAGCGCTTGTCCTGGGCCAGACCGTAGAAGAGTAGGCCTAGCTCGTCCATTTCAAGATTTTGAACTAGAATCTCTCCCTCGAAAACAGAGCCTCTAGGCATAGCTTGTACAGCCTCATTATGGTCTAGCACAACAACCTCATAGCTATGCCTCGAAACAAGCTTCAAATCACCGAAATATACTCGAGAGCCTATGGCCTCAAAACCACCTCCAGCAACACCCATAATGTCCTCCAACACGGTATAGCCGGTTTTCCTCACACGCTCTTCAAACACACTTTCACACCAAATCCTAGCATGCCTCCAACCGTGAACACCAACTTCTGGGAGTGCCTTCAATGCACCACTATCGTAGAGAAAGACTGCTGGAACACGATCACCTGTAGAAGCAAGCTCAATCCTACTACGCACAGCACCCTTCAAACTAGAGCCTGGTATAGCTGGCTTTCCTCCAACACTGTAGAACTCTTTGACTCTCCTCAAACCCCTTACCCGAGAACCATGGTATAGCACTTGCTCTACACGAGTAGCACGAACAATAGCCCCAACAACCTTTCTAAGCTCCTCCCATGGCACTAGAAATCTTCCACTTCCAATGAACAGGTAGTCTGAGACAACAGTCACTCTAACCCTAAGTCTTGCAGTAACACCTTTTACATGTATACGATCAGTAGCTGTCTCTCTTACAGCAACAGTAGCACGTCTAGGAGAAGCTCTACATGTCTCCACCCTATCCACTACCAACACCTCCTACAACCTCTTTCACAGCTGCTTGGAACCGCTTCTCCCAAACACTCTTCACCCTACCACAGTACAAGCTATACCAGCGATCAGCAAGCTTCCTTAGAAGCGCCATTGCAGAACCACTCTGGCACACTAGAGCGCCGTCAGCAACATTACAGCTACAGTTTGAAATATCGTCCACAACATCGACGTCGGCGTCAAGAGGCTCTAATCTGTCGCGGCTAATACCCATACCCTGCAGTCTAACTACAAGGCTATCCTCGACAATCCTAACCCTACCCATCCCACGACTCTTAAACCCGCCAATCTTCAACCAGCCATCGTGTATAGCGAGTAGACTTGCGGCAAAGAGTGAGAGCATCCAGTTTGGAGTATTCAGTAGGGTTATAGCCCCCTTAAACTGGGAGTTGGGCTCCACATACTCTACACTGTAGAGTACACCTCTTGCAGCAACGCCAAGCCTACGGTTTATACCAACACCTGTTTTGACGCTGATTGAATACTTGTCTTCAACGGCTAAAAAGTCGCCTACGAATATCCTCGAAGATATGCTAGGAGTGCCGTAGAGTAGGCATGTTGGGCACAAACCCTGTACTACAGTGTTGAGGCTGTCTACAAAGACCTTCTTGCGATACTCGTCGAACTTTACTCTTCTACCCGCAATATTGGATGCTTGGCTTTCAAGGAGATTTACACAGTTGTCCTCTCTAACACCACTATGTGCTGTTAAACCACAGTGGCTACAAGCTAGCATAGATGCTGTACGCAGTACACCCTTAAGGCTAGAGCCTGGAATAACTGGTACAACCTTATTGGTGCCTGCTATGCTGTAGCGTAATACAGGGAGATCGACGGTTGAATATGGCTTATC
>DQUB01000170.1 GCA_015662475.1 Pyrodictium sp. | reverse complement strand
CGAACAACACTAGTTGAAAGCTTGAGAGAATAATAATAATTGCTATCTTTCTAACTTTGAAAGAATAGATGGTAGTACCAATTCGTCATGTACAGCTCTTACCGCCTTAAATATACAGTTATCGTCTACAACTATAGTTAGACTTGAACCTTGAAGGCCTATTGCAACTCCGAAAACATTGCAACCTTCTCTTCTCACAACATTTAATATACGTTCAACATAGCCAACAATGTTGTAGCCAACAACTACTAAAGTGGCAACACCGTCCACAACACTTACTTTTAAAGGTAGATTTTCTCTTGAAAACACCTTCTCCAACTCCTCCTTAAACCTAATTACATCGCTTCTCGATATGAGTATGGATATGCGGGTTTCAGTTGCAGGTTGAAATATCGATACAACGTTGACACTAGCTTCCTTAGCCGCATTAGCTATTACAGCTAATGTCCCTATTCTTCCAGCCATATAGCCTCCCTCAATATTTATGAGGGCTAGTCCTCGGATTGGCGATACTGTCTTAGGCCCTTCAACACATTCTCTACCAACGACTGTGCATGCACTCTCTTCCAAATCAGTAATTATTGTTTTTACATTGCTATCGATGAGCGGTTCAAATGTTCTTGGATGAAACTTTTTACCTCCAGCACGTGCCAGCTCTAATGCTTCTACAAAGCATATTTTTGGAACAGTTTTTGCGGTTGGAATAAGTTTTGGATCACCTGTCATTATTCCAGGCACATCTGTGTAAAAGCGTAGCTCACTTGCACCTAGTATTGCTGCAAGAAGACTTGCTGTATAGTCGCTTCCGCCACGTCCTAATGTTGTTATTTCACCTTGCAGGGTTTCGCCTATAAAGCCAGTTACAACTGGTACAACTCCGTTCTCAATCAGCTTACCAATACGTTCTTTCACAAGCTTTTCTGCTATTTCCATGATGGGTGAAGCTTCGCCAAATCTGTCGTTTGTTATTATTCCTGCCTCTCCTCCTGTAAGCATTAATGCGTTAACACCTCTATCTCTTAGCACAGCCTCCATTATTTTGGCAGAAAATCTCTCACCAAAACTTAGAACGTAGTCTCTAAGTTTCGGTGTCAAAGTTCCTGTGAACCTTATTGCCCAGAGGATCTTGGCCAACTCGTTAAACAGCAGGCTTATTTCTCTAAAACTTTCTTCAAAGATTGTTTTACTTTTTACAGCTTCTTCAAGTGCTCTCATATGTTTGAGGTGAAGCTCGCCTATTGTCTCCTCAAGACTTGCTCCACGCTCGCTAACAATTTGTAGTAGTGTGTCGGTAACCCCCTTCATAGCCGAAACAACTACTACTACGGGTGCTCTCTTAACACATTCAACAACTTTTTCTGCTGCCTTAACATAGCCATAACCGTTAGCTAAAATCGAGCCACCAAACTTCATCACTATAGGCTTTACCATTTACTTTATCCCAGGTGTGTACTGTGAGGCATACAGTTTTAAGTGGAATGATTACTGCTGCTCATCTTTAGCCATTTCTCTACAAGCATTCTACCTAGCTCGTCTACTAGCTTATGCGCTTCACGTTCATCGACTCCTACTATGTGCGCAACATCGCTGATAGGCTTCCATTGTAGAATTCTTGCTATGTATGCAACTCTCTCACGCCAAGACTCTATAGGCAGCTTTCCACCCTCCAACAATACAATGTTTATCGTTATGGCAAATACCATGTCCCAAACAGCTTCATAGTCGACTTTGCCTTCAACATAGGCTTCCAACCTATGTAGTGCTTCAGAAGGTATGTTGATAAGCTGCCTTGATGGGGGGAGAGGAGGTTGCTCATAGAGTATATGTGCGAGTGTTTCTGCAGGTAGATCGCGGTATACTGTTGGTAGAGACAGTAGTAGTCTATGCAGGAATATTTTTGCCGCTTTTACAATAGCTTCGCGAGATCTTGTTGTGAGCGGTTTTGCAACAGCTATATTCTTCTCCCCTGTTACCTTGTTAAAGCGTGGCGAAATGTAGACAACGTAGTAGCCATTACGCAGCCAAAAACCAACAACCTCACTTCTAGAAAAGACAGCACCTATCCAGCCAAGTCCATGCTCCAACCCCCACTTCTCCACAGCTGCAAGAAGCTTCGACCCATAACCACGTCTTTGGAATTGTGGGTGAACAGCTATCCGGACAATACGTGCACCAGGCTCTATGCATGCTAGCCTACCAACGTATTGTGAGAGGAGGTCGACAAGCATTCTAGACTCATAGGGCATTGCACAGCTATCATAGGCTGTTTCTGCAACAGCCAATGGCTTCCCATCGACAAGGAGAGCATGAACCTCGTAGTGTGGAGCATCTATCATCATCGCGAGATCGTTTGGTTCGTTCCTATAGTGGGCCTCCACAAGAATACTATACAATTGTCTTAGTAGGGGCTTGTCAACAGCTAAATCTTCCGGCTTAAACCAGGTATACTCTGGCTCTTTTCCAACCTTCTCAATGTCAGGTAGATGAGGTTTCAACACCAACGTTTTGTAGAGCCATTCTTCAAGCGGATCACCTGGAGCATATCTTACAGGATGCCTCATCATAACAACTTGTTTTGGTTCAGGCATCCAATCAACAACCATTCTGGTAAAAGTACGACCACTACCCTCATACCCGTGAACAGTTGTTGCAACAAGCAGTCTACGAGAATACCTTATGATTCTCCGAAGCCTAGCTGGCCCTATTGCAGCTGCTTCATCAACTATGGTGAACGAACCACTACTAGTCTGATCCGGCGTATGGTATCTAACATGAAACCATCTACCACTAACACCTATAATGAGACCATACTTCTCAATAACGTGGTGCTCTACATCAAGCTCCTCAAGCGCTTTAGT
>DQUB01000120.1 GCA_015662475.1 Pyrodictium sp. | reverse complement strand
TATCTGTACGCCAAGCTCCTCCGCCAACCTCTTCCATCTTAAATCGCTAGTGTAGAGTGTAAGCTCATAATCATATACTTCCTGTGCAGCTAAAGCAGTCATTATTGCCACTAAACCTCCTCCAACCACAGCATATCTTTCTCCACGGGTACGCGTAGCAAGCCAGTGTGCAGCAACCATTGCTATAGCAGCTGGAGTTGAAAGCGCATAATACTTCTCATCTTCTAGCCCAATTGTGATCTCGGTTAACGCAGACGATGGTAGAGCAACATACTCTGCAAACCACCCATTGTAGACAATGCCGGGTAATGGTGCAACCTCATCCATTAAAGCCCATAGCTTTTCCCTGTAAAGCGGTATTGTGTATGGTGCTGGCAGTCTTCCCACAGCAACCTTTTTACCGGCAAGCCATGATGGAGCTGCAACACCCAATTCCACTACAACACCATACCCTGCATGTCCAACCACTATACCCGGTCTAGCTCCAAGACGTCCAGTCACAATTGCCTCTTCTAATCCTGTCCAAGCAGCCCACTCAACCCTAACTAACACCCAACCACGAGGTATTGGGGGTAAAGGCTTCTCGACAACACGGGTATCATAGTTGTATACAAGTGCTCTCATTGTGGAAGCCAAGGACCCTCTAAACCCTCTAAACACACCATCTTCTCCGCTAGAAAAAGTAGGTAGCTTGTAGTAGTATGTTTGCAACCTTATACACTACACATGTGTCACGTATACGAGCAGCTTAGCACAAAAAGTTGATGCAGGGATACATGTTGTCTCAACATTAACTATTTTTAAGGATTTGCAGCAAGCTACTCTTTTTATGTGGGGTGAAAACAGTTCTCTTCCATAGAAAAAGTTTCGGAGGTGCTAGTAGTTGGAGGCAGGCCTACTAATATTAATTGGTTTAGCTCTCTACATAATCTTCTACTATACTCATGGCCGCTATCTACAGTATAGAGTTGTTGGCGCTAGTTCAGAGAGAAAAACGCCCGCTCATAGACTATACGATGGTATTGACTATGTCCCAGCGAATAGGTATGTGCTCTACGGCCACCATTTTGCCTCGATAGCTGGTGCAGGCCCTATTGTTGGGCCTGCCATAGCATTGGCTTGGGGTTGGTTGCCAGCTGTGCTCTGGATCTGGTTTGGAAATGTCTTTATAGGCGTGGTTCACGACTATCTAGCTCTAATGGCTAGTGTACGCCACGATGGTAGAAGCATTGGCTGGATAGCCGGCAAATATCTTGGTAGAAAAGCGTTCTACGCCTTCAACTCGTACATTTGGTTTGCACTGCTCCTAGTAATAGCGGCTTTCGGCTTTGTAATAGCTGCACTATTCTCTAAAGTGCAAGGAGCCGGTGTTGCTGCCTTCATACTAATATTCCTTGCACTAGCTGTAGGCTATACCATGTACAAGACGGGTCTTGGCTATAAGGGTGGCACACTACTTGCAATAGTCTCGATACTAGTTGCACTTACAATAGGCTTTTACGTTCAGCTTCACGGGCTGGTAAACCTTACGTTCAACCAGTGGCTCCTAATACTAGCAGTCTACACAATATTAGCTGCATCTCTGCCGGTCTGGGTTCTCCTACAACCTAGAGACTATATGAATGCATTCATACTGTGGACTAGTCTTGCTCTTGGCGGTCTAGCATTAATAGTATTGCTTGCTAAAGCTGGTGGTGAACTACTCTTCCCAGCAACAACCATGTTTGCAGCAAACGTTGTTGGTGGTCAGCCATCGCCCTTCTGGCCAGCAGTACCACTTGTCATAGCATGTGGTGCTCTCTCAGGATTCCATAGCCTTGTTGGTTCTGGTACAACAAGTAAACAGCTTTCCAGCGAACTTGACGGTCTTCTAGTAGGCTATGGTGGTATGGAGACCGAGGGCTTTCTCTCAACAATGATTGTGGGTACAATGGCTGCTTACGGTCTACCAGCGCTAATCGATAGTGCTTCAAAAGCTGTTGCTGCAGGCAATGTCAAGGTTGCTAGCTTGTTGGAAAAGATTGCGGCTGAAGTTGGTGTTGCAAGCATGGCAGGTGCTAGCTCAAGCCTACCTGTTGAAACTATTATAAATGCTATGGCTGCTAATCCCGAAGTCTTCGGCAAATACTATGCAGTGCTTGCAAACGCTCTCAAATGGAGTGTTATACCGGAGAGCTATGGCTACACGTTGAACAGCGCATTTGGAGTAGATGTTACGCTAGGCACAATATTTGCAACAATATGGTTGACAGCTTTTGCGCTAACAAGTCTTGATACAGCAGCAAGACTTGCAAGATTTGCTTGGCAAGAACTTCTAGAGCCGCTAAGAGAGAAGAGCAAGAACGTATACAATGTGCTTGCAAACAAATGGGTAGCATCTATAATTGCTGTAGCAATAGGCATGGCGCTAGCAGCAACAAAACAGTTCCTCATAATCTGGCCAGCTTTTGCGGGCATGAACCAGCTGCTAAGCAGTCTAACCCTAATGACAGTGTCCGTATGGATTGCAAAACATGTTCAAACAACAAAGCTTGGCAAAGCCCTAGTTATTGCACCTGCAATCTTCATGTGGGTTACAGTGACAATAGCTTTGATATGGTATGAGGCTACAATAGTCCCAGTATTTCTAGCGAAAGGTGGAACACATGCTGTAACCGGTGTAGCTGTTGCTGTAATCACAGCAGTAGGTTTAGCTCTCAACTTGCTACTCTTCACCCTATGGGTACGCGAAATGCGAGCTAAACAGCCAGCTACATTACAGGTAGCTACAACATAGACTCGTCGAAGTACAAGCTTGAAAAGTTCAACATGTTTTTTCTCAAAACATGTCTACTGCCAGGCTACAGACGTTGTTTGGGTGGGCGGAAGGTGCAACGTGGATGGACCTTACACAAGCTATTCTCTAGACTTGTTAAGCTTGCCAAAGGCTATCTACAGGAACAGGCTACAGAGTATATCGAGGCTGAGCTTAGAGAGCTTGAAAATGTGTTTGCTGTAGTGGTTCTTGGGAGTTTGATAGGATTGCCTACCCCTATCACCCCTATAGCTGTGAAGCTAGCACCATACATGCTGCCTGAGCTAGCTGCTATGACCTCGATAGGTTCTAAGCTTGATGATCTGCTTGGAGAAATAGCTGGTCTTGTGGAGATAACGTAGGAGTATTCAAGTCTCTAAGACTAGTAGCAGCCTTAACCCTACTGGGGTAGCTGTTTGCCAGGCTACATCAGAATGTTTGTTGGTAAAGGTGGTGTTGGTAAAACTACTAGTGCTGCAGCATATGCTTTGCTGCTTGCTAAACGCGGTTATCGTGTTCTCGTTGTAAGCATAGATCCTGCTCACAATCTAGGTGATGTGCTGTGTACAAGGCTTTCTGGAGAACCTAGAAAAGTTGTTGATAACCTATATGCAGCAGAGCTAGACTACAATGCTGTAATAGCAAAATTTGTGGAAGAGTTGAGCGAGAAACTCCACTACTTCTATCGACACTTGAAAGTGTTTAACATCGAACGCTACCTAGACGTTGTAAGGTATGCACCAGGTGTTGAAGAGCATGCTCTTCTAGAAGCATTTATACGTCTCATAGACAGGGCCGAGAGAGACTATGACTACCTAGTTATAGATCCTCCTCCTACCGGTCTAATGACACGCATCCTCTCACTACCCTTCATCTCAATCCAATGGGTTGAAAAGCTTCTTGAGGTTAGGAAAGCTATTCTCGAGAGGAGGAAGATGCTTGAGAGGGTAATGGGTAGGCTAAAGGTCCGAATTGGGGATAGGGAGGTTGAACTGCCTACAGATGCAAGCGAAGATCCTGTCTTTAAAGAGCTGTTGTCAGCTTATAAGATCTATCAGCGGGCTTACGAGGTTCTTCGAGACGCTAGTAGGACTCGCATTTACCTAGTTCTAACCCCAGAAGAACTCCCACTACTAGAAGCGTTGAGAGTCTACAACTTTTTAAAGAGGTTTAGAATACCTGTTGGAGGTGTGGTTGTGAACAGGGTTCTTGGGTGGGAAATGGCTAGAGGAAATCCCATCCTTGAAGCAGAGTATAGGAGACAGGAGAACATTCTCGAGAGAGTTGAGAAAGAGTTTACTGGCTTGCCAAAAGCCTTGCTGCCCTACATACCGCAAGGGCTTAAAGGACTTGCTTCTCTTGAGGTGATTGCCGAGAAGCTTGGCGCGTTAGAGGGTTTTAGGAAATGAGTTTACTATTCTTCAGCATTCTAGTTGGTGTTGCAGCTCTAACAACAATACAGTTCTACCGTGGTAGGAGGAAGAATTTAGAGCTTTTGAAACAGGCTGCAGAGGTTCTAGAAGAGGCTCTAAAGCCCATTGACAAAGAGTATGTCTTAATAGGGCTCTATGTCGGCTACACAGCCTACTACACCTTTGACAAGGGATTGGCTAGAAAAGCTGCAATAACCATAACAATGTTGCCTAGACAGGCTCTCCTCTACCTACCATTCTCACTCCTACTACGCCGCCACGACAAAATAGTCTTTGTCTACGAGCTCGAAATACCAGGCCTTAAAGAGGCACACTTGATACGTAAAGGCTACTACAGACTTGGAGCAAGACATGCTATAGGTCCTAGAGCCTCGAAGATGATGTGTGAAAGAGTAGTGTTAGGAGGCAAGAAGTATGAAGCTTGTTACACCGCTGGCTCGCAACATCTGCTTGACATACTTGAACAGTATGTTGAGAGAATAGGCCCGGAATACGTTGGCCATATAGCAGCAGTACCAAAACCACCACGCTTCTACCTATCAGCAAAACTGCCACACAACCCACAAACCTTGCATAGAATGGCTATGCTAAGCCTAGAAGCGGCAAATAAAATAGCAACAATACTCTAACATGTTGAGGACTTCTGGTATGGGCCAAGCTTCTAGGATGGGAGTATACCATCCACACCAGTAACCTGTTCAACTATGAGCGATATTGCAGCTTGTAGAGGGTGTGTTTTTGGCCTATGTGGTCTGTTTGAGAGGTTCTCGTTCTTCTAAGTGTTGGTTTTACGCTTGTTTGCATGGTGCTGGTTTTATGATCTTCCTGTTTTGTACAGCCATGCCAGGTCTACTGCTATGTGGTGTTCTTCGAGTATTGGTTTGTCGAGTTTTCGCGCTAGCAGTACATAATAGTTTTTGGCGAGGATAGCCCAGTTTCTCTTGCTTTCTCCTCTAGCTTGTAGAGTGTTTTTCGTGCATCTGTGCTGCTCATCTTAGCCCATTTTGCTTCTATAAATGCTGTTGCTTTGCCGGGGTTTCACGCTACAAGGTCTATTTCTAGGTCTCGATGCCACCAAGGGCCTACTTGGCGCGGTTCTACTGGTATGAGTCCTTCGTCTATCATGCGCATGGCTATTTGTGGTGCTATGGTTTCCTCAATGTTTTGCCCATGCAGTCGTCTAGTTCTCCAACTATGGCGCTATAGACTTTCTCTATTGCGCCTGCCTCTATCAAGCTTCTTGGGGGAGTATGAACTTGAACCAAAACCTAAAGAAGTTGTCCTTGAACCGTATTTGGACAGGTCTTCTCTTGCCCAGTGGGCGTACTCTCCCAACTATGTCTAGTTCTTCGAGAACCTCGATGTAGCGTCCAATACTCCTAGAATCTACGCTTGCAGCTTGAGCAGCCTCGCTAGGTTCAAGCTTTCCCTCAGCTACAGCACGAAGTACAGCTAGATATGTTCGTGGTTCTCGAAGCTCCTGTCGCAACAGCCATACGGGCTCGTCAAAGAGAGGTAGGCTGGTGTACCACCAGCTACACCGTAGAGAAGAGCTGCTTCTACCGGGCCAAGCTTTGGGTTGAACCCCC